>NZ_CBDLAM010000236.1:0-1011 GCF_965301125.1 Anaerosporobacter sp.
TTAAGCTATCTCCAATTAATGCAATTTTCATTTTAACTCTTCCCCTTTATTATTTGTGGAAAGCTCTCAATTCATTGCCCCATAAGAAAGTAGATATCAATAGCAACCACTATCCCAATAAGTTCAAAAACAACATCCTCCTGATGATCACTATTCTCTATGTGATAAACATCATGGTTAAATAAATTTTCTTTTATTGTTTCATAAGATAAAGAGCGTTTCTTAATTGAAGTAATCAGTCTGTTTGTACTGTTTTCTCTAACTGTGAAATCTAATGCATCATAACTACCTATTGCTGTTAATAATTCATTGCCAACTGCATCAATAACTTTTATTGATGGTGATTTTCCTTTTGAAGTTGATTTCACAGTGGCAATATGTTCTCCATTATCCGTGTATAAAGTTAAATCTTTATAAAATCCAATCTCTTTTTTTACATAACCTACAATTCTTCCTTCTTCATCTAATAAATCTATTTCTAGATTCTCAATGATCATTCTCTTAGGTATAGTTAGGAGTAGCAGGCTGGCCAGCTTTATCATTTGATTGCCTGCCTTTTTCGAGGATTTTTTTGATTCTTGTAATTTTCCTATGGTTTTACCACCTGTATTTATTGAGTAAGCTAACCCTTGTTTATTTAAACCTTCAACCTTTTGTAAGTAAATCTTTGAATATCCCTTAATCAAAATTATCCCCCATACTCACTTATATATTTGTTACTGTAAGTTCAAATTAATGGTCCTATTAAACTAAACCGCCTCGTTCCTACAATAAGGAATTCAACAAAAAAAGAACATAATCCTTCTAAGATTAATGCCCTCAGTATATGTATTATTTTATTTTTATATTGACATAGATCATACCACCAAAAGCCCATAACATATAAAATGCAAACACGAAATAAAAGTAATTAGGAAGTAAAGGAAAGAATGCAAATATAATGCCAAGTACAATTAAATAGATGCCTGAATACTTAGCGGCTTTCTTTTTGTCTTTTACTTGACCTTCTAC
>NZ_CBDLAM010000236.1:1021-5001 GCF_965301125.1 Anaerosporobacter sp.
GATATAAGCAAGCAAAAAGTGAAATCCTGCACCGATAAGTCCAACAAGAATTGGCACTGTATCATCTCCTTAATGCGGTATTATATATCTTTACTTCACGAACCTAACACCATTAACTGAAAAGTCTCTACTTATTCAATAGGTATCCAAATTTCCATTTCATATTCATTTGTTTCTTCTTTACCAAACATATTGGCGGATACTATCTCAATTTCGGGCATTCCTTCTTTAATTTTATATCCTTCATGATCAAATGTATCCCATAATGCGGCGTAAGTATTTGGAATTTCCTTGGAAAAACCAATATGTTTAAATACGACATATTTTTGGGCAGGAAAGATATGCAAAGTCATTTCTTGTTCAACTTGGCTCTTTTATAGTAAGAAGCTTGTATGATCCAAATATAGTTGTTGTTAGACCACATACGAAGAGTATACTTCCAGCAGCTAAGAAATTATTTATATTCCCTTTCGCTCTTATATGGTACCAAGCAGTATCCGCTCCTCCTTGTTTTGCTATCCAACTTTCAGCTAAAGACGTTCCAAAATTAACGCTGTTAAAAAGTAAAAACAGACCCAATACAGCTAACAAAACACTTACAGCTAAAAAGCCCTTTAATTTATCTTTAGTCATAATATCCACCTATTCTAGTCACAGTTTCCACTGCTATCTCCTTAATTCGATATGCAGATTAGCGAATCCTTCTTCTGCTAACACGACCCGCCTGTTTAATCAATAGATAATTTACTATTGATATAAATAAAATATTCAATGATACTGGTAAATAACACCGATATTTGCTTACCTTAAAGGAGAATAATGATGAAATTAAAAAGGGTTTCCATTGCGATTTTAACGTATATAGTTGTTTTTAATTTGTTGGACTTGTTTTTTAATAGCTGGGAAAAAGTTTTAAAGCAAGCTTTTTATCAATTATTAGTTGGTGTAGCTGTTTTTCTCATTTTTTACTTTATTGATAAACAAAAAAGAAATCAAAAATGAACAAAGCTTAACCCGACCCGTTTCCACAATAAGGAATTCGACAGAAAAAGGCATTGATCCTTCTTTGAATTCATGCCTCTGGGTTTATGCTAATTACTGTGAAGTTCAGCCTATGTTATTTTGTTACCAATACATATTGCCTCTCTCTAAAAGAAAATCGTTCACTTAAATCATTGAATAGGCGTTTTTCGTGTAACTTGAAATTTCCAATATCATTTTGGAATTGCTTTGTTTCCAAGTTAACAACAATATTAAGTGAATCGACCTTCTCTTTTAATTCATCTCCGGCCCAACAGGTATATAATTCAATACTTTCCCCTTCCAAAAGGTTTTCATCAATATACTTAAACAACGCACTATAAGCATTTCTGTGGTCAGAACAATGCAGATGATATACATAAGGATGGGTGAATTGTGTCCTGATTTCATCATAACCATCTAATTCTGAAACGGCTATCCCTTGATAATCCTCCTCAGTTTCATAGACGATTACATTCTGTTCATTTAATTTAGTGTTATTCCTATATTTATTTGTCTTTCTCTTAATTGGTTTTATACCTTTGATTTCAATATCCGCTATATTAGAAATGGGGACTATTTTGGCCTTTGTTCCATAATCGCCAGTCGGAATCTCCCTGCTCGAAGCAATGTAGTGATAAACTGTCAAAAGCTCACTCCTTATGTATAGGACTCTGATAACTTTGTTACAGGTACTGCGGTCGGGATGCCTACCGGTCACTTTTCCCGCAGGAGTCAGCCACCTGTAATTAAATATTCAATGCTCAACGTTTTGTTCTAATACGACCAATTACTACTATAAGATTTACATTAATTAAACGTATGTTTACACAGTCCCCTTATCCTTACTGACATTTTCCAAAAATAAAGATAACACTTCTGTATAGATTTTTGGCTGTTGAGCGTGAACTAGATGTGAAGCAAATGGGATAATAGACACGTGGATGTCTTTCTTCAAGGATTGGTACAATATAGCACTTTTGCTTTCATCATTATTTCCTTCTCCAACCATATAGAGAATAGGTGAATGAATTCCATCTAAATCCTTTGTCAGATGGAATGGATACCATTCTTCATCCTGGCCCATGGTGATGAACTGCTTCCAGTCAGAACTATGTAAATGATTGAAGTAATGAATGAGCTCTTCGTTATGCAGTAATTGAGCCTGAGCTTCTGATTCCTCTTTATGCATTTCAAGCCAGTTTTCTGGCCTTTCAGCTAGGACACCGGAGATCACTAAGCTTTTTACTTTATTCGGGTATTTTTTAGCAAAAGATAATCCTGCTAAACCTCCCAATGAGCACCCAACTATATGAGCTGATTCAATCCCAAGATTCTTCAACGTTTCCTCGATATCTATGGCGCATTCCTCAAAGAAATTTGTAATGTCATTTGCAATAGAATTACCGTGACCTCTTAAATCTGGGAGAATGACTTTATAGCTGTTCCTAAAATACTCCCTCTGATATTCAAAATCGGTGTTCCCGGTTTGCAGCCCTGTATGAAGAAATACGATTGGTTCCCCTTCCCCCAAAACATTCGTATGTAATATCATATTTGCCTCCTTAGAAATATTGAATAATATATATATTCAACCTTTCCTCTTAAAAACCTATATAGCTGTATATCAAAAAAGGCTGATTTCAGTCTTTCAGCAAATGAATTCGGTTATTTTTCTAAAATACAATAATCCTTTGTTTTAGAATAGGAAATACCATTTTTACGAGCAAACTCTACTAAGTCTTTAAGCACCTCATCGGGAACAAAATGGACAATACGAATGTTAATGCCATTATCAACTTGTATAATGGCACCCTTCGTATACCAACCGAATCGCTTAAATCGAATTTGATTTATTTGATTGAGGTGTATGCTTCTTTTGTATAACGGTAATCTAAATAACACTATTTGATAGGTCAGATGGTCGTCATTTATTTTAAATTTGTATTTGATAAATAATGAGCTAAGAATGAATAGAGACCAAATTAATTGAACGTAAATTAACCAGTTGGAAAAATCACTTATGGAGATTGTCAATATCATTAGTAATAATAAGCTCCCTAACACTCCTCTTTGAGTCTTTGCGATATATTCCATTTCTTGTACCCACTCATCTTTTTTTATTTTACTAAAGGGTGAAATCGTGATTCTAGTTTGAATAACAGCTATGTAACAGGTAATGGAGGAATTTCTTCAAAGGATTTATTGCGAGGTATGTATAGCGATTCTTTCATTCTTCTATTAATAGATACCTATGTAACGCTGCCTCTGCATGTCTCACAGGTAGCAGTATGGAAAATACATTTCTGTGTTTTGACTTTACTGAAGCTTACTCAATATTAGTCTTGGGCTACAGTATTTATCCCCTCTCAGACGATTGCGATTGGCTTATTTGTCCATAAAGCTCAGAAAGGATAATATCATTCTCTGACATGATATATTGATGGCATTTCATTAGCCTTTCTTCCAATGTATCAGGCAAACGATTATGGTCATAGGCACAAACCAAATAAAGACCAAGCTCACTGACAACCCTATCTGCCTCGCATTCAAATTCCTCTAAGATAGGAACGATTCCTTCCTGCTGGCCCCATTCAACATGAGCCCATATTCTAACGGAGATTCCTTTATCAAAGAATGGCTGCAATGTTCTCGATAGATGGTCAAAGATGATGGCGGGCTGGAAGCTTCCTGTCGAGACGTAGTAGTCAAAGTTATTCAACATTTGGATGGATTTCATTTGTTCTTTCGTCAATCTTATTTTCAGTTCATCACGAAGGATATTCATGATTCGCTGGCTTTCAATCAACAGTATATGATCATCCTGCTCTAAGGCAGATTCTATATAAGCGATTAAGTTACGTATATAGGTGTCTTGTTCGTTTATTTTATAGAAAATATGAACACCTTATTCTTCTTGAATCTTTTGATTAAGCTTTGAAAACTTTCTTTTTAAAAAT
>NZ_CBDLAM010000237.1:0-4986 GCF_965301125.1 Anaerosporobacter sp.
CATCATATAAATATCTTTTAGTAATGATTATTTATATGATTTTAGCATTTATAACAAGACTCTTAATAAAGACTTAAACGAAAGGAATTTTTAGATGAACAAGAAAAAACATCATCTTAGTTATTTAATAATCATAGTGTCTATACTTATTATTTTTACAGGATGTAAAACTAGTACCCCCAAAAGCAATAACTTGTTCTTTACTGACCTAGAGAAAGAAGAATTAGGTATTACGGACAAATCAAGTATCGAAATTTTTTCAAATCCTCTCTTAACAAATCAATATTTTGTCAAAGTGATTGAGAATAACAACTGGTTTGAAAGTATATATAGAGTTGTTGTTGATGGAAATCACAAACAAATCGAATCATTAGGTCTGGATGGAATAATTGAAGATTTTAATTTTTACACAGAAAGGGATTCTGTAAAACTACCGGATAAGTATCTCCCTTTGGTATTAGCTATTTCTTATTCGTCACATATGGGGAATGGACCTACTAACTTATATGTATTTACAACAGAAGGTGATATGGAAGAATTGTTGTGCGCTGAAAGTACTGTGGATGCTAACCTAGATACTGCGAGTGGTATTATTTATCAAAATAGATATTTAAACTTACATTTTCAAGATACGAATAACGGTGGTGAGTATAATGATATCGTTTTTTCAGGTGATGCCTACCAATATGGAGTAGCAGAAAACCCAAAAGATAATCCAATTGGGGCAAACTTTCTGTATCAAACATTACAATTAGAACGGATCTATTCATATGATCAAAAACAAGAAAAATATGTAGAAAAATCGAATAATGAAAAAGTAATACAAACCATGGATGGTGTTATGTCTTATCATGAATACTGGGAAGATCAGGCTAAAAATCATCGAAGATGATGAAAGATTTAAATAGATAGAAAAGGAGGCTTGTTAGACGGACCCTGTTATATTAATCTTGAAACAACACAATATGGAGGTATTAGTGTGAAACATAAAATTACAGTTATTAATGAAAGCGAAATTAAATCTAAACATAAACACATTCATGACCCTTATGAATACTATAAGAAAGAAGTAACTATAGATCATAATTCTGATCAATGTTATGTAGCATTCTACGAGATTCCACCAATGAAAAGTAATTACCCATACCATTACCACGAAGAAAATACAGAAGTATTTTATATAATTAAAGGAAATGGAGTACTTAGAACAGAAGATGGACCAATATTAATTAAAGCTGGTGATACGATTGTTTGTCCACCTGGTAAACATGGAGTACATAAGATAACAAATACATCTCAAGATAATATGCTTAAATATTTTGAAGTTGATACGACTAATTCACCTGACATAGTTCACTATCCAGATTCAGATAAGTTAGGTATCATGAAACACAATGAAGTTTCCTCCTTTTATAAGAACAATGCTGCAATTGATTATTATGATGGAGAATAACAGCAACCAAAAGAAATATCAATTCAAGGTGTTTTATATACATTTCTAATCCTATACCTATCTGTATTAGTTATACAGATAATGACTTATTGATAATATTGATTCTATCTTTACTATATTCCGATTGAGATATATTCTTCTCTTAAAGAATACACTAAGTTTAAATTAGTAATGGCTAAATTTAAAAACAATATTACAAAAATAATAGTATTTAGACTATACTCGAAAATAAAATAAACATATTTAATTATCGTTTATTGATATATAGACATATATCCATATTCGTTGTATAATATAGAAAAATAAAACATAAGGAAGTGTCTATATGGAACAAAAAAATTATATGTGGAATTTTTCGGTAGATGAAATAGTTACTGGATATAAGGAATGCAAAGACTCCTATCTATGTACAATCTGTGGTCAAGACTTCAAAAAAGGACTTATCTACCCAATCCATGATAAGTTATATGATGCTTATGGAGCGGTAAACCAACATCATGTTGTAGAACATGGTTTTATGGCTGATTATATATTGAGTCAAGAGTCATCTCTTATTGGAGTTTCAGATGTACAACAACAAATTTTGAAATTAATGTCTGAAGGGAAAGATGATAAAACAATATCAAAAGTCGTTGGTATTGCACAGTCTACCGTAAGAAATCATCGGTTTAAACTAAGAGAGAAAGAGAAGCAAGCGAAGTTATTCCTTGCACTTATGCAATCCTTAGAAGAAAAAACTAATCGATCTATCAATCAGGCTGATACAGGTTTAATAGAAGAAATTCATCCATCAGCTACCATGATTGATGACAGATATAGTATAACCGAGGATGACAGTGAGAAGACGATTAAGACATATATGACAGAAAACGGTGCTTTAACTCAATTCCCATCTAAGGAAAAGAAAAAGATTATTGTCCTTCGGGAGATTGTCAAGAACTTTAAGCCTAACTACGACTATACGGAGCGTGAAGTCAATACTATATTAGAAAGAATATATAGTGATTTTCCAACGATACGTAGAGCCTTAATCGAATATGGATTTTTCGATCGTTCCGCAGATTGTAGTGTATATAGGGTAAAAGTATAATGAAATTAATATAGAAGGGAGGAATCGTATACGAAGATTAAAAGAAGTAAATTAGATGTAATCGTTAACATTACAAGTTTATTATCTTTAATTGGAACCTCAATCTTTTTGATTATATCATGGAATAATATTTCTTCAACAATACCTGGACATTACAATGCCGCTGGAGAAGTTGATAAACTAACAAACAAAGGGAATTTGATTTACCTTCTTGCTACTGGCTGGGTTTTGTATATTGGAATGTCCTTTATTGAAAAATTCCCTAAGATTTGGAATACAGGAGTATCAGTAACAGAAGAAAACAAAGATAAAATTTATAGAATTCTAAAAGATATGTTAGGTTGTATGAAACTATTAATAGCACTAGTATTTTCATATTTGACATTGCAATCAATTAGTGGAGATAATTTATCTCCTCTTTTCCTACCAGTATTTTTGATTCTAATGTTTGGATCAATAGCTTTTCATTTAGTTCGCTTGTATAAAGCAAAATAAAGTTTAAATCTAAAATATGATCAGGAGGTAAGTAAATGTTTATACCAGAATTAAAACTTTCTCCAATTTACCCTGAAGCAAATGCAAGAATTATCTGTAACTTTTTATGCCCAGATAAAACAAACAATAAAACTCTCCCTTTTGCTGAGAAAACTCTATCAATGTATCCAGAACTGCGTGATATAATAGATCTATCTGATGAAAAACAAAGGAATCAGATTATCACAGCAGCAGTTTACAAGCGATTACAAGATGCCTCAGATGAAATCAATAGTAGGATAAACTATTTTTCTGAGAAATTTAATACATTCTTCTACGATTTTATAGTGGCACAATGTAATCTATATAATTATCAATGGACAGATGAATATCCAGTAATTAATTGTTATGTGGGATATATCCCCTTTTATCCAAGAAGCACAGCTTGTAAAACCTTCAATGTTTCCTATAATGATGACGAGAGAGTTTTCTCAGGTGCTGTTCATGAGATTAATCATATGATTTTTTATGAAAAGTGTAAAGAGATGTATGGAAATCCCAATTTAAAGGAGAAATACTTTCCTGATCCTTTATGGTTTCTTGAGGAAATCATTGTTGATCCTACATTGAATGATTTATCAGTTAAGCCATTCACTCTATATGAAAATCGGGCATATGATCAATTCTACACACAAATGGTTAATGGCAAAAGTATCATGCAATATATATTAGATATGTATGCTTCCAAGAACAGTATAGAAGAGTTTATAATAGATGCATATAACTTTGTTTGCCAAAATATTGAGTTTTTAATTAAAGGAGAGTAACATTACATAGAAGTACCTCGTATATGACTTAGAACTTATAAGACTTTGAAGACTTTCTTTTTTCGTCGCCAACTATTTCACTACTTTTATTAAGATTAGGGTGTTACGTCACAATTAATAATCCAGTGCTACGATAGTTAAAACGCGCAGGAATTAACAGACTCTGGATTAGAATGTATAATGAAATAACTAAAAAAGTTTAGATTTAGTTTATTAATCTATACTATAATATAAGTAATTGCGAAAATATATATTGAGTTTCGCAATTACCTATATACTATAATTAATATTGAGGTGAATGTGCATGGTTCATATTCTTGTTGTTGATGATAACAAAAATACTAGAAAGCTAATGAAAGCTATATTAGAAGCTGAGCAATATACTGTATTTACAGCAGAAAACGGAGAGGACGCATTACATGTTATGGATACCAATCACATTGATCTTGTGGTTTTAGATATCATGATGCCAAAGATGGATGGCTATGAATTTACGAAAATACTACGTAGCGTTAACAATAATCTTCCTATACTAATGGTTTCTGCCAAACAGCTTCCTTCAGATAGAAAAAAGGGATTCCTAGTTGGGACAGACGATTTTATGACAAAGCCAGTTGATGAAGAGGAGATGCTTCTAAGAATTAAAGCACTTTTACGTCGTGCAAAGATAACAAGCGAGCGAAAAATTACTATAGGAAGTGCTACATTAGATTATGATTCCATGAGTGTAACGAGAGAAGATGAGACACAGATTCTTCCACAAAAAGAGTTTCTACTTCTCTATAAATTATTATCTTATCCTGGGAAGATTTTTACCAGGATACAGCTTATGGACGAGATATGGGGTGCTGAAAGTGATACCGGCTGGGAAACTGTCACTGTGCATATAGGACGATTACGTAAACGATTCGAAGGATGGCCTGAATTTGAAATTGAGTCCGTTAGAGGACTTGGATATAGGGTGGTGAAAAAGATATGAGAAAACCAAAGAATCTGCCAAAGAACCCACCAAGATTAATACTAACAATTGTATTTGCTGCAGTAGTTTTTATTATCTTAGTTATTACAATGATAATCGTAGCTACTATTGCTATTATGATGAATCAGGCTGGTATCAATGGAGTCTTTAGTACTCCTAATAT
>NZ_CBDLAM010000238.1:0-4913 GCF_965301125.1 Anaerosporobacter sp.
ATACAATACATTTTCTAAATCATCTACATTGTATATACTAATATAATAATACAGTGTATCATCAATGAGCGTATTGCTCCTTCCTTTTAGGGCAAAATTTGATACAGTTGTTATTTTTTGTTGTTCTCCTGTATCAAAATCATATACATAAAATTCAGCTGAATTATCAACCATTTCCATATAAAAAAGTTCGTTTTCAAATACATCAATATATGTTCTTAAACCTGATTTCTCAAGAGTAGTATTATATGCTTGTGTCACATTATCTTGTGGCTCATTAACAGGTGTTTCCTCTTGTGATGGGGGAGTACATCCCGATAAAAACATTATACAAACTATAAGAATAGCAAAAAAACTCTTTATACCTTTATTCATTATTATATTCTCCATTTTTTATAGAATAGGCGGAGACAAGGATAACCTAATCCCGCCTATAATAGTGCCAAACAGCTTATATTAGTACATCAAACCGATATTTTTGTTACTGTAAGCATTGTAAATAACGTTAGCCGTCTTGTAGTAAGACGAAGAGTTACCGCTTAATCCGGAACCAGAATATCCAATCCAAGGATCAGCCAGAGCAAACAAAGACTTATCGCTCCTTGCTCCATACACAGACATAAAATGCCCACCAGTAGAATATAACCAGCCATCACTAGAAGAAAAAGACATACCAATGATAGGAGGTGCCATATAAATTACAACACCAGAATACAGGTAATTTTCCATTGAAGAAGAATCTGCTTTATATTGGGAAACATAAAGATTTTCCTCTTGTTTTTTGTTGATATACGTCAGCATATCAGAAAGATATGTTCCAGAAGTAGTAGTGCCACACCCGGTAGCAATAGTGGACTGAGTGGGAGTAGAACCAGTTAGGTATTTCATTGCGGCTTGAACAGCCGCAGGACCGCAATTATAGGACGTTGTCTGATTGTATACCAAATAACCAGATAAATATGTCCATGATACGCTGGTTTTAGCCTTATTACCAGAAGACACAGGCTTGTCTGCCATTTGATTTGACACCGCAATATCATCAGAAGTTGCTGTACGTGCACCACCAGGAGAAGTTGCGGTAGCAATAGAGCGAGTTTCTACTTCGACATTAATAGTTCCAGCTTTCGGAAACTCGTCATTAGTCGCCACTTCACTCGCAAAAGAAACGGTATTAAGTGAGAATAACATTGCAACTGGTAGTAAAAGTGATAAGATTTTTTTCATAAAAAGAATTCCTCCTTTAAAAGATTGTTAAATAAAAAAACTATGTAATGATACAAACTTATTGGTCACCTCCCTTCCAATAAAAACAAAATAAATTAGTATAAAGTTTACAAAGGAAATAAGTATGAGCTGTGACTGCCATTTTTATTAGCTTGTAGCACAAAATTATCCTGTTAGGAAATATACCAAAGCACAATTAGTAGCGTAGAAAGATTTTTACAATGTAAATATATAGTAATATTAATATTATATTTACATTATAATGGGTATAAGAGATAAACACAACACCCTAATGGAACAAATCGTGTACAATGTTTTGACAACTTACGACGTTTCTGAAACATATGGAAAATGTATTACTTTCAGCATATGGATTAGAAAACATAAGCCTTAGCGAATTCTAATTATACTAGAATGAGCTAAAGCTATAATAGTAATCTAAATTACCCTTCAAACTGTGCCATATACATCTTCTCGTATACACCATGTTGTCCTAACAATTCGTCATGGGTTCCTGACTCCACAATTCTACCTTCATGAATTACAAGAATACAATCGGCATTTTGAATCGTGGAAAGGCGATGGGCAATAACAAAACATGTTTTGTTTGCCATGATTTTTCGCATTGCGGATTGAATATGCTGTTCGGTTCTTGTATCTACATTAGAAGTTGCCTCATCTAGAATCAACATATTTGTATCAAGTAACATTGCCCTTGCAATGGTAATAAGTTGTTTCTGACCTTTTGATATATTCGTTCCATCATCGCTTAAAATCGTGTCATATCCATTTGGTAAACGCATGATAAAGGAATGAATCTTTGCTGCTTTTGCAGCTGCTATAACTTCCTCAAGAGTAACATTTTCTTTTCCATATGCAATATTTTCGAATATAGTACCATGGAATAACCAAGTATCTTGCAATACCATAGAATAGGATTTTCTAAGGCTAGATTTAGTTACTTGTTTAATATCATGGTCGTCAACGGTTATAGAACCTTTATCAATATCGTAGAAGCGCATTAATAGGTTAATTAACGTTGTCTTACCTGATCCAGTCGTTCCAACTACAGCGATCATTTCTCCGGGGTTTGCATGAAAGCTGATATCCTTTAGGATTGGTTTATCTTGTTGATAGGAAAAGTCAACATGCGAAGCTTTAACATCCCCCTGTATAAGAATTGTGTTATCAATCGTTTTATGAATAGCTTTATTAATTGACCTATTCATAGTGCCATTATATGAAGAATTATCAACCGTATCATTTTTAAATGTAATAGCATCAGGTTCATCAACTAATTCTTCCTTCTCATCCAATAATTTAAAGATACGATCAGCAGCAGCAAATGCAGATTGAAAGTCATTCATAATATTAGCTGCTTCATTAATTGGACCTGAGAACTTCCTGCTATAAAGAATAAAGGAAGAGATATGACCAATACTCATAGATCCTGATAGATAAAGTAATGCTCCGAACACGGAGATAAAGGTTAGAGAAAGATTATTTACGAAGTTAACGAAAGGCCCTGTCATACTTCCATAATATTCGGAATCATAATAGGCATCAACAGCTGCCGTATTCTTTTCATTGAATTTTAAAATAGTATTTTCTTCTTGATGATAAGCTCGAAGTGTTTTTTGACCACTAATCATCTCTTCTACAAAACCATTTAATTCACCTAATTTAGCTGAACGATTACGAAAGAGTGGTCGTGTTTTCCCGGTGATGTATTTTGTTAATAGTATAGATAAAGGTATCGTAACAACAAAAACTAGTACAAGTTTACTTGATAGATAAAGCATCATTAGGAAAGCACCGATAATGGTTATTAAACTTGTACTAATTTGCACTAGGTCAGTTGATAAGGAAGTGTTGACGGTATCAATATCATAAGAGATTCTGCTAAGGATATCTCCAGTTTGATGTGTGTCAAAATATCCAATAGGAAGTTTTGTCAACTTACTAAACACATCTTTACGCATAGAAAATGCAATCTTCCTACTTATGTGAATCATCAATATAGATAGTAAATAAGAAAAGAAGGAAGATGTGATAAAGAAGAGTAGCATTAATGCAGCATAATGAAATACTTCTTCGAAGACAACATTTCCTTTGCCAGGCTCGATAGCGTCAATAGCATATCCAGATAACATGGGGCCAAGTAAAGTAAAGATATTACTTGCTAGAGTTAAAAGGATAGCAAGTAGAAGCAACCATTTGTATTGAAAAAGATATTTTCCAAGTCGAAGTAGAGTGTTCTGTTTTTTTGTATGGGGGTTATTATTTTGATTCATTATGACTCACTTCCTTCCAAAGGTTGATACGTTTTTGCTTCACCCATTTGGGATTTACTTATATCTTGATAGATAGAACAACGGGAAAGGAGTTCATCATGTGTGCCATAATCAATCATCTTTCCATCATCCATAACGAGGATATGTTCAGCATGCATGATAGAACTGATACGTTGTGCAATAATGATTTTAGTGGTTGTAGAAAAATGTTCCCGTAATTGTTCTCTTAATAAGGCATCTGTTTTGTAATCTAAGGCACTTGACGAATCATCTAATAGTAAGATATCAGGCTTAGCTGCTAAGGCTCTTGCAATAAGAACACGTTGCTTTTGACCACCGCTTAAATTAGCTCCTTTAATTGTAAGGGCCGATTGTAGGTCCGTAACGAATTCATCTGCTTTGGAATAGGTTAATGCTTCTTTAATTTTATTCAGTGAAAGGTCTCTACCAAAGCGGATATTTTCCTCGATGGTGTCTTGAAAGAGAATATCATTTTGAAATACAATACCAAATTTTTCGCGAAGTTCTCTTAATGGAATATCTTTTATATCAGTTCCATTAATATAGATAGTCCCTTTTGATGGCAAATAGAACCGGAGTAACAATTGAAGAATCGTAGATTTACCTGATCCAGTTGCTCCTAGAATGCCCAAGGTTTCTCCTTTTTTTAGTTTAAAATTTATATCATACAAGGCATAGGAATCTTCTACATTTATAGAATCATTTCTTTGTTTTGTATAGGTGAACCATACATGGGAGAAATCTATGAAAGTATCTGTTTCTACTTGAGTAGAATTAGCTTCACTTTGCTTGGATTTAGTATTATTCATACTTATAACTGAATGAGAAGTTTGATTAATATCAGTTATGTCTCTATCCATATCTAAGTCATCACATTCAATTACTTCCATGATACGTTCAGCAGAAGCAGCAGCTTTTGAGAATAGAATAAACATTCGAGAAATACTTAGCATGGCGTTTAGGATTATGGTGAAGTAAGTAAGAAAAGCTAGAATCTTACCTACCTGTGTTAATCCTTCATTCACTCGCCATGCGCCTACTACAATGACTAATATTAATCCAATATTTAATAGAAGATTCATACAAGGATTAATCAAAGCCATAGTAGTGCTTGCTTTCTTTTCATTTTCTGTTACTTCTGAATTGTAGATATTAAATTTATCTCTCTCATAATTTCCTTTTGACAAAGCTTTAATAACACGCATTCCATTAATAGCCTCTCTAACATCACGGATAAAAGAATCAGTCGACTGCTGTAGTCTAGTGTATAATGGGATACTTTTTTTAGATACATATATCATAAGTATGGTAATGAACGGTAGTATAAAGATAAGCACAAATGAAAGAACGGGATCTAGTGTTAAAGTAATGCAG
>NZ_CBDLAM010000239.1:0-4891 GCF_965301125.1 Anaerosporobacter sp.
AATCTTAACAATTCGTCTTCTTCTTACTCCTTGCATTCTTATTATATCATAATCTCTTATCCTTGTTAGGAATAAATTCCGTATAGAATTAATCCAACCTATAGCTGCGATTACGACTAAAATTCTAACTACCAATTCAATCATTAAGAATCTATTGCCGATTGCTTTATCACTGGTTGTTAGTGTTTCTGTGTAGCTTGCCCATTTGATATACGGATAGTAAACTTTTAATTCCTCTAACTTATTGTTAATATATTCTGTATCACCATCAATATATATATTATTAAGAAATACTCCATCATTTAAATAGCCTGCACTATTAACATCAATGTAAGCGTCACAAAACATTAATTGATTATCTGGTTTTATTTGTACAACAGTTAAACTATAGGTATCACCATATTTGTCTATTCCTATTTTATTACCAAGCTCATCACGTATATACGTATCTGGAGCTTTTACTGTAATACTGTCATTCAACTTAATATGATTATTTTCTGCAAATGTTTCGCTCACTATAACCATATTATCCTTAATACTAGTAGGCTTAATAATCCCCTGTTTTGTCAATGCTCTCATATCGGCAATTGCGTATTTTATGTCTTTCCCATTAACTGTAGCTCGTGGGCTTACTTGACAAACATAGGATACCTTAATATTAGGATCTGCTTGCAGTTCTTTATATAATACCTGGCCTTCGTCAAATGGAACACCACGGCTAGTCGTTAATACAATCTCTGATAAATACTGACTTTTATAGTATTCTTCACTATTTTTTTTAATTAATGTACTTAAACTAGCACCAAATATCGAAATTGCTATAAGCATGGATATGGTTGCTAACATTAGGATATTTTCTTTTATTCTAGATTTTATTAATTTTCTACTTATGTATAAATCTCCCTTAAGTAATTTGACATGGAGCTTCTTACGTTTTCTAATTTTACCAATTTTGCTAACCTCATTAATAGCAAGGGCTTCAATCGGTAAGATACGGTTCGTTTTTCTTATAATAACTTGAAGAATGATATACATAATAAGGCATATGCCAATTGCTAATAGTATTGATTTGAAAAAGAAAAATTCGCATTTCCCATGAATCAATGCAAGCCGCTGATTTATCTTTTCTATAAAAAAATTATTAATAATTAATGATGTAATGAACCCTAATATGGTTCCGCATAATAAAATTATTCGAACCATTCTTACAAAGATTTCTTTGGTTTGTTTTGCTGTTCCTCCCATCATTCGTAATAATGCCAAATCATGTCTATACTTATAGACAAAATTGCCAAACACACTCATTGTAAACAAACAAGTCACTATCACAACGCATACTACTAAAGCAATAACAAACATTTGAAAAGAACTTACTGAATCCTTAAACATCTCATCTGTTTCAAATACTAACACATTAAATTTATCATCTATCCGTCGTATCTCATCTGACAAAATTACTAAATTCCTCTTTGCCTTAACCATTACGATATTCGTATTATAATCTTGATTCGTTAGCCCTTGTAAGGTTTCCTTTTTAACAATGGCCATATCAACACTGGAAGCCGACATTGTACCATCGTTGAATATCTCAACAATCTTCAACTTCAAATCTTATATAATCTCCTACACTATAGTTATATACTTTGGCTAGTACCTCATTAATGGCAATTTCGTCATCTCCTAATTTCTTTGTAAAATGATATCTGCTTTTTACCATTTCACTATTATCAGTACCAATTGCATAAACAGGTGTACCATTGATAGACAAATCGCTACTATACATTAATGTTCCAATCTTAGAAACTTTCTTCAAATTCTTAATCTCATTAATGAAATCTTCTTTTATTCCACTATAATCTGTATAAGAAACTGCCATATCGCAATCTCCATATAGAGACCTCATTTCTCTATCATAGGAAGATGTAGCACTTTGAGATAAATTGAACATTTCAATTATTAAGATTGTACCGATGAATATACTAAAAAAACAAGATAACGTAAGTAGTTTGCTTCGTTTTAAAAATCGTAAACTAATTGATCTTAGATTAGACATATTCCCTCCATGTTAAGCCATCAAACTTCTGAATTTATGTAATATATTATCAAGATTACTTCCTTTATCATCTTTAGCATATTCTCCCTGAATTTCACCATCCTTAAAAAAGATTACTCTATCAGCATACGAAGCTACCACAGGATCATGAGTTACAATGATAGTAGTTTGATTTTGTTCCTTGTTCATCCTAATTATCAATTCCATAATCTCAATCGTTGTATTATAATCTAGATTCCCTGTAGGTTCATCTGCTAATAGTATCTTAGGATTTGTCACAATTGCTCGCGCAATCGCTACTCTTTGTTGCTGTCCTCCCGACAACTCGCTTGGCCTATGATATTCTCTGCCATTTAGTCCAACTAATTCTATCTTACTCTTAGTAGCCTTTTTTCTAGCCTTATCATTCCAATTTGCAAGTATTAATGGTAGGGAAATATTCTCTTCAACAGAAAAATCATTTAACAAGTTAAAATTCTGATAGATAAATCCAATATACTCACTACGTATCTTAGTGGCATGCGGTTCCACGCAATACTCTTTCTCGTAAACGTGATTTAGATAGATTTTACCTCTGTCAGGTTTATCAATAGCACCAAGTATATTTAATAAAGTACTTTTCCCTGATCCACTGCTGCCCATGATTGCTACCATCTCCCCTCTATTCACATGAAAGGATACATCTTGAAGTGCATAAATCACTTTATCTAAGCTTTTGTATGTTTTGGTTAGATTCTCAACTTTTAATATATCTATCATTTATTACCTCCATACCATTGTTAGTGTTTATATTTTGTATTTTTTCCCATTATATAACAAATCTGTGGTAAAATCATTATATTTATGTAAATTCAGTTATTTTTTCATACTCGTTTCTTAAACGAAAAAAGTCTACAAAAAAAGAACCAACTCACAATAATCTGAATTGATTCTTTCCCTTTATCTTATTCCATATCCAACCATTCATCAATGTTTTTATTAATATAATGAGGAGAATACTCTATTATGCGATACTCTTGTACGCCAGCTACTCTAAGTGGTTCCGTAAGCAAATACTCATCAACTTGTTCAAGTGATTCTGCTTTCATTATGAATAGCCCACCGCTCATATCTGATTTAAGACCAGACATTACAATACGTCCTTCATCCATAGCTTTTTGAGAATAGGCAATATGCTCATTCATCGTGCTATCTGTCATTAAATCCGGCTTTGTTATTGTTCCTTCAACAATAAAGCATTTCATTTTATCATTCCTCTTTCTTTACTTTACTCCTTAAATACCTATGTAGTAACCCATTATTTCACGTACATTCCGCCTGGTTTTTCAGATAGATTAATTATGATATTCTTCATTTGGCTATAATGATCAAGAATTACCTTGTGTGTTTCTCTACCGATACCAGAATCTTTATAACCACCAAAGGATGCTCCCGCTGGGAAACTATTATAAGTATTGACCCAAACACGTCCAGTTCGAATACCTCTTGCTACTTTGATTGCTTTATTAATATCTTTTGTAAATACACCACCAGCTAAACCATAATCACTATCGTTGGCCATGTCGATTACTTCATCAACTGTTTTAAACTTAATAACAACACCTACTGGTCCAAAGATTTCTTCTCTTGCAACCCTCATATCATTGGTTACATCGACTAGTAGAGTAGGTTTCATAAAGTAACCCTTAGAAGCATCGCCTTCTACATATCTTTCTCCGCCTGTAGCAACCTTTGCTCCTTCATTTTTACCGATTTCAACGTAGCTTAGTATCTTATTTAATTGTTGTTCACTTACTTGTGCGCCCATCTGTGTAGAATGATCTAGTGGATTTCCTACTTTCACTTTTTCAAATGCTGCAATCGCTTTATTAATGAATTCGTCGTAGAAATCTTCTTGAACAAAGATTCTTGATCCCGCTGAGCAAACTTGTCCCTGGTTGAATAAGATACCTAATTGAATTCCTTCAAGCGCCATATCCATATCTGCATCACTAAAGAAGATGTTGGCTGATTTACCACCTAGCTCTAATGTAGAAGGTATGAGATTTTGTGCTGCAGATATTCCAATTTCTCTACCAACTTCTGTTGAACCAGTAAATGCTAGCTTATCTAAGCCTTTATGATGTTGTAAATACTCACCGCTCTTTGAACCTTTACCTGTGATAATATTGATTACACCTTTTGGTACAACATTTTCAATTAAGTTCATTAATTCCAATACACTAAGTGAAGTGGTACTAGATGGTTTAAATACACTAACATCACCTGCTGCAAGTACTGGAGCAATCTTCCAAGCTGCCATTAAGAATGGGAAGTTCCATGGAACAATTTGTCCAACTACACCAATTGGCTCTCTAAGAATTAAATTAAGAGTATTTTCATCAAGCATTGTAGAAGTTCCTTCTTCTGCTCTTATAGCACCTGCGAAATATCTAAAATGATCCGCTGCCAATGGGATATCTGCTCCCGATGTTTCTCTAATCGGTTTCCCGTTATCCATAGTTTCAACAGTTGCTAAAAATTCAGCATTTTCTTCAATAATGTCTGCTATCTTATTAAGTACTCTTGCTCTTTCAGCTGGTGTTGTTTTGCCCCAGGTTTTAAAAGCTTCTTTTGCAGAAGCAATTGCTTCATCAACATCACTATTGGAAGCATCTGCTATTTCAGCTAGAAACTCTCCATTGGAAGGGTTATAAGTTTTAATAGTTGCACCATCAGATGCATCTTTCCATTCTCCGTTAATATAGAGTTTATACTTGTTTTGTAATTGTATTTTCATTTTTTCCTCCTACTTTATAAAAAATTTTATCTATGTAACGTATCTGTAATTGTGCAATA
>NZ_CBDLAM010000240.1:0-4887 GCF_965301125.1 Anaerosporobacter sp.
GAATTAATTCTGTAAAAAAAGTAATTCCAATAGATATATCTTATGAAGAATATTTAAAGATAATTGATTTATGGAATTAAGAGGAAATTATATGAATGGGTGCATCTTCTTAGAAACACTCCTGTTATCATTTTAAGGAGAATTAATACAAAGAAAGACGAATTCGAATAGTAAAAAATAGAGGAGACAAAACAAGCAAAAAAGCCATAAACTAAAATATTTCTTCTGTATATGCACTGTATTAATATTGCTATTGATTTGGTAATTACCCAAAAAAGCGGGAACAACTTCACAAAATAGTAAACAGTTAGATGGCTGGATAGGAAATTATGAATTTAGGTATTTATATTGATGTATATCAAACGTCGCAAAGAATTAAAGCCGATGTAAGGGGAATTCAGAAGGCATAGATATGGTTTTTGTAACTTATTTATCAGAAAGTGTGGGAGAGAGTATAGAGAAGGGAAAGGTTTTATTAAGTTTTAAAAAAGAAAACTCTGAATTGTACACTTATTGGGGAGGAATTCAACCAATATTACCAGTCAATATGAACACTGGTAGTGTTCACCTTACAAAAGTAAATGAGTAAAGTGAGGTTTCTGTCAAATGGGCAATGGGTTGTTAAAACAGAATAATTAGGGGGATAAAATGGATTCTAAAGCAAGAAAGATCCTAAAAAAGTATAAGGCGTGGAAAGATACGCTGACAGATGAGGAAATACGGTATGCAATTGAGCAGGGAGTTTTGTATCCACAAACAAGTATTCCGCATAATGACGTAATTGCGGAAGTGAAATATTTGTCGGGTGTGATTGATTTAGACGATACAATACGTGCATTTTTATATAGTCTGTCTACTGGAGCGAATGAATATCGTACTGCTCTAGCGAGTCTTTTATATGCAAAGGCATTACCAGAACACAAAGCAGTTATTCATGGTCAAAATGAGAAATATAGAAGATGTGCAATATGCGGATTAAAGATGACTTCAGAACAGTCAGAGTGTGAAATTCAGAACTCCGATTATAATGCGTATCGTCATTTTCCTGATGGTTATCAGGATATTTGTAGAGCTGATTTTGTATTATTTGATTTGCAGCAGTTTCAACTATTGCCAAAGGTTGATTTTACTGATGATGATTTGCAGATGCTAAATCGAATTTTTGGCTTGGTTGAGGAACTTACTTCTTCGAATAAGATAGCTGCATTGCAACAATTGATTACTACAGAGAAAGTGTTGCCTGCAAATAAAAATGAGATATATGTAGTACTTGGCGGACTTGCAGCCTGTGGTGCTTTCGATACACCTGAGCATAAGGGATATGCTAGTGAATTTGTACTTGAACAGAATAAAGAATTTCTATATGAATATGATTTGTTCTATCCACTACATTTTTGGCGAGGAAAGTATGGGGTGAACTACGATGCGGTAAAGCGGGTGTTTGGTGGACTAACAGGTGATTTACTTAATAAAGAGCACGCAATCCGTCATGAAGTAATAAGAAATACAAAACCTAACGAGAATAAAAAATCAAAAGCAGAACAATATTTTAAAGATGGAGAATATAGTATTTTGCTTGTAAATGAGAAGAGATATTACTATGGTCTGGAATCTATTTCACCTGAGTGGGACAAGGTTGTTAAGTATTCAGTTACATATAACCTGCATAAACGTTCTGAGATATATTTTGCTGGAAATACCATTAAGAAAATGATATTTGAGGAAAAGTATGTGGCAGAGGGCGAGAAGCCAGGTGGAAACTACTATTTAGAATTTGATTTGAATGAGCAGACGGAGAATCAAACTATATTAATTCCAAAGACTAACCGTGGTAAGAAGAAGCCTTGGACACCATCTATGCTGATGACACCAACTTACATGAGGGAACAGTTGCATGTTAAAATTGCAAATGATACTCATTGTGTAAGTTCATTTAATAGCCAGAATGATCAGGAACTCCCACTGCCGAAAGGAAAAGTAGAGAAAGCAGAGGATTTTGTAAGATATACAGAAGAATACATCAAATCTTTGCCAGATGATTATGATAAGGTGATTTCTGATTTTCATACAAAACAAAGAGTTACGGTGAAATTTGGAGCTGGAGATGTATTCAGAGTGGCTTTATCACCGACTACATATACATATGGATTGATACTAGGAATTGGTCGAGACGTATTAAAATGGGACAAAGTTCCATCAAAACATCCAATGCAGAGTATTATGGCGCAACCAATTATATTTAGGCAATATAACATTGTTACAGAGAACAAAAACATGACACCTGAAGATTTGGAAAATATATCAATGTACCCAATGGATATGGCGCAGGACAATGAAATTTTATGGGGAACCTATCCTATCATTGGTCGAAAAAAATTAACAGAAAAAGACATAGATTTTGGATTCGCATGTCATAAAAAGACAGGTGATGTATTCTGGGGATTTACTTATTTTACAGTAAATCCAGAAATATATGAGGATCTGTTTGAAGGGTATTATGGCGTTTCTATGGATCTGTGTTTTGCAACAAGTTTGGCAATTTCTATCTATGATGAGATGCCGGAACATATTGCAAGACAATTAGCAATGAGGGAGAGGGTGACTAAGGAGCTGGGAATGCCACAAGATTGTACACTGGATGATTTTGCTGAAAGGTTTGGTGGGCCAACACGAGCTGATTATATTAGTTGGATATATAGTTCGAGTAATGGTGATTGCTAATAGCAAAAGAAAATTCCAACATGTGGATGAGTGATACAGATGACATGACTTATTATTACATATTAAATTCTTAAATTTGGAGATGTTGAGAAGGATGAAGATGTTAAAAGAGATTATACCAAGAAAAAGAAGTAAAGTAGTTATTGTCGTCATACTCATGGCTTTTTTATTCATAGTAGCATCTTTGGCTATGAAGTCAAAGAAAGAAAAGAATAACTTAAACTCAGAAATTACAGAATCAGAAGAATTTGCTGCTATTTCTGGTGTTTGGAAAGTTACAGAATATCTAGGCGAAGGTAGTGAATATCATGGAGCAGAGCCAACTACGGAAGTTGAAAAGAGTGAAAATGCTAGAATTATTAAGGAAACAAAGGAAAAGTACTTGAATAAAGAACTACATATGGATTCAAAAAATATAATAAGCTTTGGTCCTCCAAATGAATTAGGCTATCAAGTTTCGACTTTTGAAGATTTGTTCTTTATTTATAGGCAACCGGCAAATTTACCGAATATGACACCGCCATTTTTATGCATATCATTTGAGCTTAAAGATTACGATGATTATTTGGACATAATCATTGACGCTAATGGTATTGCAACATTAACAGTTAAGGGATCATTCTTTCGGTTGGAGTTTTATTAAGTTTTAAAAAAGAAAACTCTGAATTGTACACTTATTGGGGAGTGATTCAACCATTATTACCAAACAATATGAACAACGGTAGGGTCTACTTTACAAAAGTAAAGGAGTAAGATGAAAATATATCGGAAGATAATGAGCGTATATGATTGAATTCAAGGTTGCTTTGCTGAATTAAGGGGGACATTTATGGAAAAGGTTACCTATACTATAATATCAGAAACAGATTGACAGATATCATCTCCGAGGTCAATAATGTACTTAGAAGATTAAAATACAAAGGAGGATAAACATGTTGCAATTAATACCTAAGCCTCATGAAACTACTATAGGAACGATAGGAGCTGTATTTACAATTGGTTATCAGTGTCCAATTGTTTATAATGAAGAGTTATCAAATGAATATATGTATTCTATGTTTCGGTCATTTATATAAAGTGCTTTGTACAAAGACTTTCGCACATTTATGTGAGTTACCAAACTCGAATGAAGCAGCATTTTCTTTCTTTGACCGTCAAGATCATCATACTCTTGATGTTAGCAACACAGAAAGTATGGATTTTGTAATCCGTAGGATAGAAGAATACATGCCGTTATTCTCATTGAAGTATTTTAACTTATGTGGTGAAGAAACATTTGATTTAGGAAAAGGTAGAAGCAAGGCGTTGGCTGACCAAGTTGGAGAGAGGCAGATCTATATTGATTTTGTTAATAAGATATGTGAACATCTAATAGGAAAAGGTAAGATTCCCATGTTTTGGGGGGGATGTGATTAGTGCTTATCCATCTGCTATTAAGGAGCTTCCAGGAGAAACAAATTCTTTGTCCAGGTGTAATTGGCTGGAATCAATTGGTGAATGCCAACGCTGATGCATATGAGAATATTAAAAGAATCTGTACTTATGCATATCAATATGATGCAATTGGTGTGTTGAATACAGACTGGGGAGATTATGGTCATGTAAATCATCCTGAATTTTCAATGATCGGAATGATCTATGGTGCAGCGTTCTCTTGGAACAAAGAGTAGCCATAAAGAATAGCCATTCGAGACCAGGTTTATCAGTTCGATTAGAATATTGGTATCACAGTTATAAAGAATTATGGCGTGAAAGTTGTAAAGAATCTGAGCTATATCGTATTGATGAAGTAATATTTTGGTATGCAGACCTTTTACGTTCATTTTAGTGATTTATTGATATAATTATTATGGATTTATACACCTTCGAGTGGTTAGTTGACTAGCGCTTGGAGGTTTTTCTTTTGGTATAAAAATATAGAGAAATGCGATAATCTAGCGATAATCTAGTCGTATTTCTCTATATTTTTATTAAAACCTTTTTGATACAATAATTGATAAATAAAGTATGTAGTTGTAAAATATAATAAGATGAATTTATTAAACGAGGTGAATTATTATTAAAAATTTAAAACTAATATTCATAATGGTATTACTGGGATTTGGTTCAATGGCATGGACAAACCTAGACAAAGCACCAATAGACTTAAATAGTAAATATGATCGA
>NZ_CBDLAM010000241.1:0-4883 GCF_965301125.1 Anaerosporobacter sp.
CGATATAGCATCATGTCATTGTAAGTACTGAAGCCATCACCATCGGAAGTGATTAAAAGTGCATATTTATTGTTGCATAGATAACTGGTAACTGGTATTTTCGGGGCTACTTTATTAACATATCGATTGTTTACTATTTCTTCTTTAAAATTAATTTCTTTCTTAAAATGAGTTTCTTCTTTATAATTTATATTTTTCTGTTTAATAATATATCCTTTTCGGGCAAGCGATATAAAGTTGGAATGACGTTTCTCTTCAAGCAGTACTTCTGTAGCTCTTATAATTGGCTCTGAATGAAATCTTTTTCTCATGATACCCTCATTTAGAAAATTATTAATTGCTACTAGGTTCATGCCCTGATGGTGTGCCATATAGGTCTTTACAATACAGTAGGGAGCCATAGTCAGCGAATCAGGACTATTAAAATCGATAGCTTCATAATATCCGTAAACACCAAATGCACCTAAATCAGTCATTCTCTTAAGATTTGAAAAGCAATTTTTAGGAGCATAATCTAATGCCAGAAGGGTAGCATAAGGAGCTATGACTAAGGAATCCTTAAGTGATGGTTGTAATTGTAGCTGTGGAACGCCAAAAGCCTTATACTGGTAATTTGAATCTAAGTCAAAACGATAATACTGTGACTCTGAGATTCCCCAAGGTAAATTCATGTGCTTAGCATATTTTATTTGATTTAATACAGCAGCCTTGGATGTCTGGGCGAACACGGATCCTTTATACTCCCTTATAACAAGATTTGGCATAAGATATTCGAACATTGTACCACTCCAGGAAACAAAACACGGTAGTCCATTTACCATGGTAAGAGGTCGTCCTAACTTGTACCAATGTTTTAAAGGAACAGCCCCCTTGGCTACGGCTACAAAACTTGTAAGTGATGATTCAGAGGCCATCAAATCATAGCAACTCGTATCTAAGGTTCCAGAAGACACATGATAACCAATGTGGAAAAGCATCCTTTTTTCATTGTATAATAAGTTATAATCAACATCATTAAGAATATTGTTAACTGTGTTGCTAAGCCTTTCTATTCGTTCTATTGTAACTTTTGAAGCTTTATTACCGTATTGTTCCAACATTCTTAAAGAGGGTTCTTCAGAAAAGAGAATTTCTTCTAATCTAAAAGTTTCTGCTTCATTCATAATTAATTCCATATTTCTAAACAAATCCCTCATCCAAGCTGTATTTTCTTTAGGTGGTTGTTCTTTGTTAATTAAATAATCCTTTATCTGCGAAATATCCTCTACAAATTCTCCAATAGTAGTATAATCATCTTTTAAATCGATATCACTGTCACAGAGTTTAATGGAATACCTTATTTCATCAATAAGACTCTTTGGGAAAATAGGTGTTTCAATTTGCTCCAAAAGTCCGTTTTTTAGGGCTGTTAAGTGTCCTAGAAAGTTTCCACTATCTACTGTTGAAACATATTCAGGACCTAGTACAATGAGTGTTTTGATATTATACCAATTGTATAGATGTCCATTCCATTTTGGTAGTTTAACCACAGTAGTAAGTAAATTCTCAATCAGTTCAATTGTCGAACCTAAGGTTTCATAGCCCAAATCCCTCGCTGAAAGAATTGACAAAAACTGAAGTCCGATATTCGTTGGTGATGTCTTATCACTAATTTTTTCAATATAACCGACTTGATAATTATCAGGGCATAACCAATTGTTTTCCTTTGTCCCATGGTCCTTAAAAAAACTCCAAGTTCTACGAGATGTCTCTAAAAGCAATTTTTTATCCTCTATATGTTCCGTTAGCTGATCTTGTTTCCTTGGCTGACTTATGTAATATGCTATGTAAAAAGAGGTACTCCAGGCTAGTATTATTACTCCAAAAGTTGCAATTCTTAATGGGTGCATTTCCTTTGTTACCAATAATGCTGCTAGAACAGCAGCAGGAATAAGGGAGCTCCACATATGAAGGAAGTAAGATTTCTTTGAGTTTGTAATGGATGCATCTACTGATTCTGAGGCATTCCACTTCAGTAATCCTTTTTTGCTTACTAGTAATCGGTAAATTGTTCTAATAATTGCATCTGTTGAAATATAGGCTCTATATGGAATAAGAACGAACTCCATGAATGCTCGTTCGAACATTAACTTAATGTCATTAAATAACCTCTTAAAAACAATTGCAAGCATTGGTCTTTTAATCTTTTGTATAACAGTCGAAACTAATAAATTTAATAGGTTAAATATGTCTAAAAATAATACCAAAGGTAACCATAGATAATAAGTATTTGGCATAATTGCTAAGTTTATAATGATAAAAAGTAACTTACTCATTGGTACTAGACTGCGTCTTAAATTATCGAATATTTTCCATTTTGATAATGCATTCAAGGAGCTTTTGTTTGGTATTTTTTTATTAAACAGCCACGGTAACAGCTGCCAATCTCCTCTGACCCATCTATGTTCTCTTTTAACAAAAGATAATACACTGCTAGGGAATGTGTCCATTATTGTTACACTACTTGAAAAAGCAGCTTTAACATAGCAACTCTCTAGCAGGTCATGACTTAAAACTGTGTTCTCAGGTATTGTATTGTCTAGGATACTATGAAAGGCTTTAACATCATAGATACCTTTACCTGTATATATAGCCTCTTTGAAAATGTCATGATAGATATCAGATATTACTACTGAGTAATGAGATAAGCCGGATTCTCCTCCAAAGATTTCAGGGAATCGACTACTTTTCTTATCAACAATATGGTTTTGAACTGTAGGTTGAATAATACCATAACCTTCTACAACTTTTTTGCTTTCAGAATCAATAATGGGCCTATTTAAAGGATGATCGATTAATCCTACAAATTTAGCTGCATTGTCACGAAGGAGATCTGAATCCGCATCTAAGGTAATGACGTACGTGAAGGTATCAAGCAATTGTTCATCACATATAAGTGTAGAAAAACTTGTATCCTCTTTCTTTGCTCCAGTGAGTAAACGGTTAAATTCCTCTAACTTACCTCTTTTTCGTTCCCAACACATGTAAGTACCTTCTGATTCATTCCACTTACGATTCCTAATAAACAAGGAGAATTTTTGGTGGTCAGAAGGATAAAGCTCGTTAAGTTCATGAACACGACTCACAAGTGTCTGTCTTAAAAGCTCGTCTTTCGGCGTAATAAGTTCGGGGGAATCTTCAAAATCTGCAAGAAGAGCAAAGTATAAATTCGGTTGCTTATTAGCTAAATAGTGCTTTTCTAATCTGGTAAAGTACTGAATACATTGCTCTTTGGAATTGACGATTACAGGCATTACTACAAAGGCTCTTGCGGTATCAGGAATCTCTTTCAAATAATCTAGTGAAGGAAGTTTATTAACAAGTAGCCGCCTTGTGAATATATAATTGGTTAATTCTATGGTTATTCCAAGCAATAATGGAAGAGTAATCACTAGGACGATTATGTACATAGATAGATTATCAATGCCTTCGGAAACTTTTATGATATAACTGATAGAGAAGGATAGAGATAAAAGAATTGAAAATGCACATAGAAAATATAATAAGCCTTTAACATTTTTCTTTTTCTTGATTTCTTTAGGTATTGGTTTGTTTAGTATCTTTGCCTTCAAAAGGGAATGCCCGCTTTCTAAAAGGTAGGTTCCAACATGGTGGGAACAATTTAAATCCTTTCTTCCTTCTATAGCAAGCTCCAGACAGTCCTTGGCTATCTTATCTTCATTGATTTTATATTTTTGAGAAAGTTTTATTATTTCACCTCGATAGATTCCTCTACTCTTGGAATCCATCTTTGGATAAACTCCATCTGGATCTTTCGATAAGATGCGTTCAAGAATAGAAAACCTTTCAAAAAACATTTCATCATCTACTTCGTTAATCCCTCTCAGGCTAGCGATAAGAGAATGAATATTTGACTCAAGATATGACTCAAGTTTACTTTCTTCTAGAAATACCTTTGGAGGCATTGTATGTTTTCCCTTTTCTTTAAAATGATAGGATACATATCTTTGTATTGCGTCATCCTCAAAAGACATACTTCTCAGAAGATAGATGACATGGGCGTGGAAGGAGTAGTTATTTCTACAGTCTGAATCTATATCGCAAAGCAGTGCTGTAATATCAGGGATACCCTGTTGTTCTACTAACTTTTTCTTTACAAATTTATGAGCCTTAGATTTAATTTTTATAATATGAACGATATCTTCGGATACATCAATAATACTTTCTAATAGGCAAAAACCTATCATTTCAGGAAGAACCCATAGCTCTTTGTCGGTTAATGAAATCTCTTTTTGATAGGCATTAATCATAATTGCAATATTTGATTCATCTAGATGGTATCCAGATAGTGCCACCATCTTCTTTGCAACTACATATATCCGGGGAAAGCCTCGATACTCCTTGGTACGGAGTATTGGCAGAACCTCATAACTTGTTCCAGAGTTACTGACCTTCTTGATCTCCCGATACATCATTTGAAAGTTATCAAACAGCCAACGCGCAGCAGGTATCATGGTTATAATATCTGTTGATATTTCAGATATATTATTTCGGATGAGGTTTAGTTTTTTGTGAGCGATTTTACTGCAAACGCTTAAGACAAAATTATGACGCATTATTTTGACATTTTTATGAGTGTTAGCAAGATCTTCCATCTGTTGTTCCCATTCCTTCTGTCCAAGAATATTATTAACTCTTGTGAATTTGGTTGGTAGACTTACCCTTTTTTCATAGTGTATAAACCGATAATAAATAAGGAGCAGTATACAAATCAGTGCAGCTACTATCAGCGGATATTTAAATTCTACTAAAAAATTAGCTAAATAAGGTATTACAATTTGGTTTATGTTCAATAACATTTAATCCCTTCTTTCTGTGTATAA
>NZ_CBDLAM010000242.1:0-3316 GCF_965301125.1 Anaerosporobacter sp.
ACCTATGGTGATTCTTATATTATGGGTAAGTCAGCCTTTCTTAGTAATATGAATCATCTTAAAGAGGAGATACACAATGAAGTATTACGGAGAAAACGTATGAATCATGTATTTAGTGGGTTATTGTTTGTTACTGTATTTCCAATATTCTTTATGGAAGGTATACGTATATGGAGTATAGGGAATCTTCCGGAGCTAATAAAGTATTATGATGGAGGATATGGATTAATCATTAAATGTATAATGTGCATAGCCACTGTGATGGTTTTCCGATTGATACAGTATCTTATTGAACCCAAAGAATTGGTTAAAAGACCACATATTCATCTAGAAAAGCTTTGCAACATACCAAGAATTAAACAATTCTTATTAGAGAGTATTCATAGAAGAGAAGACAAGTGGAAGAAAGTATATCATAAACTTGTAAGTATATCTTCTAGTTATTCAGTGACACAATTTTTGTTTTTAAAGATTAGCTTCGCGGTTTTTTCTTGTATGATTACTAGTATTGTAATGATAATTATGAATCTTAGAGAAAGAAAGGTATCATTAATTACAACATCATTGCTATTTCATGAACAAGAGGTTGCTGTTGCAACTAGTGATCTGAATTATCTGCTAATTTTCTTATGTATTATTCTAATTACGTTATTCGCGTATTTTATCCCAGATATACAATTGATTGTTAAACTAGCATGTGGCAGTAGAGATGTAGAAGATGAATTAATGCGTCTACAAGCGGTGCTTATTATGTTGACTCCCATAAAGAGAATGACAGTAGAGACATTATTAGAGTGGCTTGCCTACGCAAGTGAGATATTCCTACCAGTAATACTTGAGTGTAACGATTGTTTTTTACAGGATAATGAGAAGGCGTTAGATACGCTATATCAATCTTGCAATAACGATTCTTTCAGGCACCTTGTAAAGAATCTAGAAGTTAGTGATCGAATAGGAATATATCCTGCATTTGAAGAGGTGCCCAGTGATTATACATACAATATTGAAAAAAGGAAGCAGGATAATGAGATACGTACAGATAATCAAGGTGCAATAGGGAAATTTATAGCTTTTTTACCGATGGCTATATTAATTGGTGGCTATCTAATTATTCCATTTATTCTAGAGAGCATATCTCAGTTTATGACCTATATCGGTCAGATGCAGGGTTTGTAGGTTCAGTTCTAGTAAGCCTTTTGGGGTATTAATTTAATTACATAATAAGAAAGTACAAGGAGGATTTTCATGGATAATAGTTTAAAAGGATTAATTTTAGCAGCAGGTACAATTATAACTTGTATCGTTATATCATTAGGATTTTATATATCAAGAGAAGCAAGGGATACAGCTGCAAGTGGTGCGGGACAGATTTCTAAGTTAAATGCAGAATTTAATGAAAGTGATAAAGTTATGTATGACGGTTTGAATGTATCGGGAAGTGAAGTTGTTAATGTAATTAATAAATTCAAAAATGGTGATATTTCAATTCAAGTAAATACTAAGAAATGTTCTACCTATTACGTTAATATTCTTGATGATAAACAGACAGAGATTATTGGAACTAGTAGTTCATCGGTTAAGACAGCTCAGAATTCTTTAAGTAACGTATATATCAATCCTAATGCTCAATTTTTAGGGAGTATTATACGAGACATAAACAACACTATTATTGGTATTATATTCTCACAGGTTAATTAAGTATGGAAAACGCAAGAGAATTATTAATAACTATGGCAGCAGTTACATGTTTTTGCATAGCAGTATCGCTTCTTGTCTATATCACCAAAACTTTGAATCATGAAGTAGATTTGATAAAAGAAAACATCTATGCACAACATGCAATTTATCCATATCGATGAGGTGGGTTGAATGAATGCATTTAGTAAGATTGTTGGCATATTAATAGCTGTTGTATTAATGTTTCTTTGTCCTATTCAATATACGGCACAGAAGCAAGACATTCTTATGCAGCAGTATGTGACAACAGAGACAAGTTATTTCATAGATTCTGTTAGAAATCTTGGATATGTAACGAAACAGATGTATGAGGAATATATGAGAAAAATTGATCTTGGTAACAATCTGTATGATGTTGAATTGACCCACTACCATGTGGTGTACTATAAGGAGGAGGGGGAACAAGTCGATGCGGATTATAATGAGACCTCATATTATGTAGGAGAGAAGGAAGAGACATATAGAAGATACATGTGTTATTACACACCAGATATTTTAGAGCAACTCTATACCAAGGAGAGTGAGTATAGTTATTTAATGAGCCAAGACGATTATCTTACTATTAAAGTGAAGCAAAAGAACAATACATTAGGAAAACGATTGCAGGAATTGTTTTTAGGTACAGATTACACAGATGGAAATTATGTTACTATTTATGGAGGGCTGATACGAGATGAAGCATATTAACTTAAGTATCGTATTTGTACTTATTATGGTAGCTGCATTTTTAATACTTAATCAAAAGACAGATACCGTAACAGCCATAACAAAGCTTCAGATGCAATATAACAATGCGGTTGATAATGCGGTATCAGATTCGTTCTTAAAAATTGTGGATCAAGATTCTATAGAATCTACCTCTATTGATTTTGCTACAGTAACAGATTCCTTTTTTAGATATCTAGCTTGGAATCTAGGCCTTGAAGCAGAATCTCTGAAAGCTAAGGCCCTACCAAACTATGTTCCTGTAATTGCATATATTGTTCAAGATGGAGTATATCTGGCGTATCATAAAATTGAGGGAGAGAATCCTCAAGTTGTTAAACAAACAGACAACATGAATGCCCTAGAATGGAATACAAGTATCGAGATAAGTAAACGGATTCCTTTTGAAAAAATTACGGATACCTATCAGATTCAATATACCCTTACGGATTACATAAGAGTTATTAACATAGATACTAAGGAAGAATGGGAAGGATATTATGTGGATTTGTTCGAACAGTTTCCAGGCTTATTACCAAGTACGCAAGAGAAATTTGATAAGGAGAGACGGTTAATTATTATTAATTGTATAACAGATTCAATGAATACATATATTGAAAGCCACAACGCAATAGCAAACCATTATGGTATTAAGTATCATATTTCCTTGCCGTATATAGAGAATGATGAGTGGTATCGAACAATTGATGATATTAGTATGTTAGTGCTATTTCAGGGATATCCGTATGGAAATGATACGTTAGGATATTATAATAGATTAGCATTAGGTGGGGCAAGAATTAGAAAGGTAGAGTAAGCATATAAGTGAATTTATAGGTAAATGACTTGTCAGGAACAAGGGAATGTCATAGCA
>NZ_CBDLAM010000242.1:3326-4782 GCF_965301125.1 Anaerosporobacter sp.
TAAAGTATATAAAACACATCTGTGTGATTGTATTATATCCCATAGGTGTGTTTTTTATAGTTTGTTACCGGGATGAATGGGAATAAAGACGAAGGAAGTACCAATAGATACAGATATTTTGAATAAGATTACTTCTATGAAGGAGGTTGAGAAGATTCAGCAAATACCATATATAAGATCTAGAAGAATATCAGCAAATCAAAGAGAATATAATAATTCAGTGTCATTCTTTGCTTATGAGCCCGAAATACAGAGATATCAATTCTTTGATGATAAAGGTAGCGATATAGTTCCTAGTCAAGGAGAAATCTATCTTCCTAAAGCAATGGATATCTTGTAGGGTGTTAATTCAAGAATAATTAAGAATAGAGAAAATTAATTTTATTAAAGTGGATTAAAAAGTTCATTAACGGTAAATAAGAATTATATACAAATTGGAAAAAATGATGTAAAATGTTTTAATATGAAAAATTATGCAATGTTTTTTTGCATTATAGCATATTAGTTTGTTCTAATATATCATATTTATATAATAATTTATTTAGGGGGAAGAATAGTATGACTTTAGATCCAAATGAAACAAATGGAACCGAAGGAAGTTTATCAAATGAAGTACCAGTATCAAATGAAGTACCAGTATCAAACGAGGTACCAGTATCGAATGAGATACCACTAACAAATCAAGCACCAATATCAAATGAAATACCAACACCAAACGTACAAAACCCTAGCGGTTATTATTATTCGCCAGAAGATTCAAATCAAAGCATGCCAAATCAAAACATGCAATATCAAAACGTACCTAATCAAAGTATGCCAAACCAAAGCATACCAAATCAAAATATGCAAAATAATAACAATCCGGTTCCTGGATATATACCTAATATGAACTACGACAATCAAAATTTCAACCAACCACCAATGTATGATAACAATCAAGAACCATATTATCCTCAAGCTATGAATGGTGGAGGGACAGACCAGAATGGAGACAACAAGAAAAAAGCTAAAAAGACTGCCATTGCTGTATTTTCAGTTCTTGCAGTTGCATTAATCGCTGTTGTTGGTATTTTAATTGCAAGTTTTCTTAATAATCCAAAAACAAAAATGATAAATGCAATGAAGAAAACATATGTTAGTTTCTCTGGTGTTATTGATAAGAAAATTGATTTAGATGCAATTAAAGCCAACGCTAAGAACAAAGATTTGTATTCTGGTTTTAAATTTACTATAAATGGAGTATCTAGCGACTCTTACTCAGATGTTTTAGATTCTTTAAATACATATTTAACGGGAACTTCATTCTCGGTTGAAAATACTATAAATACAAAAGATAAAAAACAAAATGGAGTTGTATCTTTAAAAATATCAGATTTTGAATTTAATACAAAATATTTTGCTACAGAGGATACATTTGGAATAGCAATTCCAGAGTTCTTTGATAAAACTCTAACTT
>NZ_CBDLAM010000243.1:0-4752 GCF_965301125.1 Anaerosporobacter sp.
ATATATGATTTAGCATTATCAGAGAATTCAGAAGCCAAACCAATTAATTTATCAGGATCGACTGAGAAAAGAACAATCTGTGCTAAGGAACCTGAGGCTGCAATTCTAGTTATATTACTTGGTATCTCTACCTCACGTCCTGCTGAATCTGTAAATAATATTGTATCCGATGTTTCATCTTTATTACTCGGGTCTGTTGTTTTTGTATCCTCAGATATTACTTCTTCTGCAACTTTTTCTTCACTTTTCTTAGTATTGCAACCTATTAAGCTTATAACTAGTAGAATTACCAACCATAGGCATTTCATTCTCCTGTATCTCTTCATTGACATCCCTCCATGTTAACGTATTTTTTTATGAACTCAACCTTTTGACCTGAACGATATAGTTTTACTCTTTCACTACCTTCACAAACTCTTTTACATCTATCTTGATCGGTTACTACAAAACCAGCTAACTCATTTACACCATAATCGAAAAGTTTTGGTGCTAATGTTGTGCTAGGTCCAACCACAATTACATACGCTGAATTTGAGAGTTGAAGCAATCTCGGTAATGTCTTATTTACTAAACTACTTCCAGTTATGAATACATAATCCATTAACGGTAAGATATATTCAGATGCTGCATCTGGATAGTCATTAACTATAGGGTCTCTCTCTATTATGGATAATTGGCATATCGGTTCAAATAAATCCTCTAAAAGAGGAAAATGTCCCACCACTGCAACATTTTTCCCTTCAATCTTCTTTTGATACCCAACAAATGGATCATTTACTCTATCGTCAAACATTATGCTCTCTCTTATTTCCACTCCATTTCCTTTCGCAACTGGTATTGCGTTATAGTAGGAATTAATTGCTGCAAGTCCCATTGCAGCTTCAAGAAAATTCCATGACTTCACACAACTAGCCACTCTCTTTAAGGACATACCTATAATAGGTTTCGTTAATGTTGGTAACCTATTAAGTGGCAACATACTGCTACCAAGCCCAACACCTAAAGTGGATTTTACCATACTAAAGTAGCAACCATTCACTGCTTCTTCTACCATAATGTCCTCTGGTATACCATTAATTAAATCGTCATATAATTCCCACATACCTGATTCCTCCTTGTTTTTGTACTTTAGCTAGATATCTTAGGAAGGCTTGCTAAGGGCAAAAGGAATACGGAATACACACTTTCGTATTATTGTCTCCTACCGTGAATATCTTTACATTCAGCTGGTATAATTTAGATAACATCTCTTCGTCTAATAGCTCATCAGTATCTCCATATCCAATTAATTCGCCATTCTCTAGTGCCATGACCTTACTTGCATACAGAAATGCTTGTTCTGGATTATGCATAGACATTATAATAGCAAATCCTTCTCCTTCTAATTCTTTTATCTTTTGTAAAACCCTATTTTGATTTCCATAATCTAAATTAGAGGTTGGTTCATCCATTATCATGATTTGCGTATCTTGAGCAAGAGCGCGTGCAATCAACACTAATTGTCTTTCTCCTCCGCTGATATTGGCATAACCACGATCTTTTAGATGTATAATTCCCATTTTTTCTAAGGCACTATCCACCCTATCATTTTCCAATTTACCTGGTAAAGAAAAAGCATCTAATCCTGAAGATGTTCCCATTAACACGATATCTTTTACCTTATAGTTATAGGTAGGTATATGATTTTGTGGTATGTATGAAATTTTTCTAGCACGCATCTTAGGCGTTAACTTATTGTTATCGACTCCGTCAATACGTATTATTCCACTATAATGTTGTAGCCTTAAGATACATCGAAATAATGTACTTTTACCAACCCCATTGGGACCTAACAAACAGATTAATTGCCCAGATTTAGCACGAAATGAAACTTTCTTCAATACACTATGATCTCCATACTGTGAGGATACGTCCTTAATTTCTAATCGTATATCTTCTAACATTCTTCTCCCTCCTTACATAACAAATATAGAAAAAACGGAGCGCCTACTAATGATGTTAATATTCCTATTGGTATCTCAGTAGTTGCAATTAACCTTGAAATATTATCTATAACTAGCATAAAGGTTGCCCCCATGATTGCTGATATAGGAATTAAAATTCTATTATCATAACCAACCAGTAATCTTGAAAAATGCGGTATGACCAATCCTACCCAACCTACCATTCCACTTATAGAAACACAAGAAGTAGTTAATAATGTTGCACAAATAATAATGATTATTCTATAAACCTTAATATTTACACCAAGTGCTATTGCCTCTTCTTCCCCCATTGTTAGTAAATTAATCTTCCAACGTAATAGATATATTACAACAGCTGATATTACACATGGTATAAGTAAAAACCAAATATCCTCTAATGCAACACCAGAAAAACTTCCCATTAACCAATATGTTATTGCTGGTAATACATCATTGGGATCCGCAATTAATTTTAAATACGATGTACCTGCAGAGAATAAGGAACTAACAATCATTCCCGATAATATTAATCCTAATATTTGATTTTTCTTTGCTTTCTTACTAAATGCACAAACTAAAAGAATTGACCCAATTCCAAAAGCAAAAGCCATAATGGTTGTCATGAATTTTCCTAAATACAATGTGATTGCTAATGCAGCTCCAAAACCTGCTCCAGATGAGGCTCCTAATACATCAGGTGAAACCATTGGATTTTTAAAAATCCCCTGATATGCACAACCTGCAATTGCTAAAGCACCTCCCACAACAGAGGAAACTATAATTCTTGGCATTCGTACATAAAAAATAATTGCTTCAACTTGCTTTCCATAATCCATATTATTATTTACTATCTTTGATAACAATACTTTGATTAACTGATTAGGTGTAATTGCATATCGTCCTAAAGTAAAGGAAATGATAAAGCAAAGTACAAACGCTACTAATAAGGAGATTAATACACTTGTATGCTTCTTTGTTTCTTTCATTGTATTCCTCCTTGTTATTATTAATATGAGAAAAATTCTGTCACATTAAAATCTATGGTGTCTCCTTCTCTTAACATGTTACGCATGGCAAGTAATCTTTCATCGATAAAACTAATCACAGACAAATTCTGTTTTTCCTCTTTCTTTGTCTCAATTACCTTGTAGATACCACCATTTTTTATAACAACACGCTTTCCTGCAAGCAATGCTACGATTGGATCATGTGTGGATATCAATACTATTTTCTCTTCTTTTGCCAATAGTTGAATTGCTTTCTTTCTGTCAATACCTGCATTCTCTATCTCATCAATAAGTACAATAGGTGAATCACTAAGTAATGCTGTATCAGCAATCATTAATGCCCTTGACTGTCCACCACTTAATTGTGTAACCTTCGTACTACTATCAAATGTCTCTCCCGCTAATTCATTTGCGTATATTATAATTTTATTCACTATTTTTTCGATATTAGATACTTGCCTACTTTTCGCATGCATGATTAAGAAATCTTTTACTGACAAATCCATAATAAAATTCATATTCTGAGATAACTGAGCAACTAGTTTTCCTCCCATATCAAAACGAATTTCTTCTGTTGGCTCCTCATTATTGATTAATATCATCCTTTTCGTAGGGGTATCTCCTTGCGCTAAACATTCAATATCACCTAATAATCTGCTTTTACCAGAACCAGTTGGACCGACAATACTGATCACCTCGCCCTTTTTAATCGTAAGTACGACATTTTCTGCTTCTAAAAACTTATTTCTCCCTCCAATTATAGTAATTTGCTCTATACATTGCTTTTTCGCTTTATTACTTGTTCTCATCTTTTCAATATATGTTTCCATTGACCGCATAAGCGTAAAGTAGTCGATTCCAAAATCCTGTAATATACTTTGATCTATAGAATCCATATTTTCCTTTAATGTCTTGCTCTGATCAATATTCTTAATCCGATAATTTTCAAGAAACCCTTGCAAAAATGGATATTTATCTATCAAAGTTTCAATTGTACTCGTTTCAATACTCATTCATACCCCTCCTTCTACTTATTCAAATTGAATTTTTCTCATCATTCCCATCTGATAACTTTCTCCTATTAAAGTTTCTCCTGTGCAATAAGAACAGACAGAAGATGGAACGGTAAAACGAAGTCTATTTCCTTGTAAGGTATCTACTTCCTTTGCATCTAAAAAATATTTACTTAACATAAATGTTCCCTGCCCAGTAATACCATTTACATGTACTATTTTTGCCCCTGGATTTGCTTCCCTAATATGAAAAGCAAATACTTCTCTTTCAGCTTGAGATACAATATCTCCTTTCGTGACAACAACTATATCTGCATATTTTAACATCGGTCCTATCTTTTTTGGTGTATTTACTCCTGATAAATTATCTATGATACAAACTGCTAGAATTCCTTTCATGTAGGGAGAGCACCTATTACAAAGCCCTGCGCTCTCAGTAATCAAGAAATCCAAGTTTTTATCTTCTGCCCATTCCCTGGCATCTTCGATGTTACTAATAAAGAAATGATCCGGGCATATTTTCCCAGACAATCCAATTTGTAGTGGTATCTTATACTCCTCATAAATTAAATTGTCAAACGAAGTTAAACAATCAAATTTTACAACTCCAACCTTTTTACCTTCATTGCGTAAACATTCAATTGTCTTTACAATAGTCGCTGTTTTTCCAGACGATGGAGGCCCTGAAATAGTAATTATTTTCATTCCCTTAACTCCTTATATAATATATTTAGGTTGATAAAGGTAACCCATAACCCTTTGTTAGCT
>NZ_CBDLAM010000244.1:0-4749 GCF_965301125.1 Anaerosporobacter sp.
GAAAAAAGGAATGAAATGTAAGGAGCATGTATGGTGATATGAATAATTATGAAGTATTTGAACAGATACAGAATATGTCTTCCATGTATCTTGCCTCAAATAAGAAATTACAATGCAATACAAATTGTGGAATAGATATAAGAAATATACGACTATTTGAGGTTACAAATCAGACATATGATACGGTATCAAAGAATTTATATGCGATTGAGAATATATTAGACGCAATGCAATACCAAAATGTTACGTATCTATATCTTATACAAGGAACTGGTAGCATGATTCATTATTATTACGGGTTAGCACCGATACTTCATAAAAAGAAGAAAATGAGTGATCTACAATGTGAAATTGAACATGGTGAAGAAGCTTTGGTGGCAAATTTTGAAGCAAATTTTCCTGGATCCAATATTATTGAGCTGACCAGAGAGGAGAAGAACATACTACATGGAGAGTTATTGAGGCAACAATCGTGTGCAGTAATAGAAGGAGTTCCAGGAGTGATTAATTCTAATTCTACAACACTTGGCATGGATCGTTTTATAAACGTGATGGAACATGAATCCTTTCTTGTGCTAGTCCTTGCACAGCCATTGTGTGAGAATGAAATAAAAGAAATTGTATCTGATCAACAAAATATGCTAAATACTCTTACACCATTATTGGAGTATTCAAAGGTTAATCATCAAAGTCATATGAATGAGATTTCAAGTTTGGTAGATAAAAATCGTGTAAATACTAGGTCGCAAACGAATACATCGACCGAGCAATTGCAATTTCAGTTATTTTCATCTTCTGGTTTATTTCCTTTAAAATTAGGAAGAGGGTCCTTACAAGAAATTGAAGACTTATTCTTCAACAATGGAGTTGCTAATAATGAATTGATAGATCTAATTGGCTCGCTATGTATACAACAACAAAACAAACTTGTCAAAAAAACTCAAGAAGTGATTGAAGATACTAGTCCACATAAAGAAGAGGCTGTTACTATTAAAGAAATTGGAAGTCAAGAACCATCAAATTATAAAGATTTTAGAAGAAAAACAAACTTTGGTCTACCATGGATGAGACGAAATCACCATGGTACAAAAACTAATAATAGAACTCCTGAAATAGTTAATCCAAGGTTAGATGACAGGATTACGGAAAATAATGTTGAAGCTGTGGGAGATAATATAATGCGTTATCTTCAAAACTCAGAAAGTGAAGATCAACATCAAAGGACACACAGAGAAACCGAAGATAAGAAAGAGAAAGTAAACAATAATGAAGTCATTAGTAATGAAGTAATTACTAATGAAGTTAACGATGTGGAGGAGTTAGCAGCTGATTTTTTATCTGGACAGAATGAATTCACGTTAGCGAGTATAAACAGGCTAGTTAGTAGAGCAAATGCAAGGGTGAAGTCCTGTTCTACTAACAACAGGATACTAGTAAATAACAGAGACACATGTACAAACACCTGTAGTGTAACAGAGAGATATATAAACACTGCAGTTAGTTCATGGAATAGATATATAAATGAAATCATGAATTCTAGATTACTATATGGGGAAAACAGAGGTCTCTATATCTGCAGCACAACTGTTTTTGCGGGTAATGAGATGAATCTTACTAGGGCAGTTGCTGCTTGGAGGGGAATGAATGAATATGATACAGTAAGTAAAGTTCCGTTAAGGGAAACTATATTATACAAAGATATGAATCAATATAATAATATTGTAAACTTTCAAATACCAAAATATTTCTATTGTAGTAATAATAACATTTCCCCATTATCGTATCAAGAAGTGATAGCAAGAAGTGCATATTCTCAATTTTCAGTAGGAAACTATATGTATGGTGGGAATTGGCTTTCTAGTAAGGAATTAAAATATATGGTAACACTTCCAATGAAATCAGCCTGTACACCAATAGTAAGCAGAAAACCAGAGCTATCTATTACATCTGTAAATGATTCCATGTTTCCTGATTTGGATCGTAAAAAGATGCGACATGGGTGTATTATAATTGGTGAACGGTATAGCGGTAGAGAAGAGACTCTTAAGAATATTCTTTTGAAATTTGAACGACCATTTACCTTATTGGAATTTGATTCAGGAAGATACAGTAGAATGTTTAAAGGGAAGCAAAGGGTAGAGCGCTATCCATTATTAATGTGTGCTGGTAAGATATTAAAAATTAATCCATTTGAACTTTATCCAGAGGAATTAATCGATAATCATGTAGAACTTTTATTAGCATATTTCATACATTGTTATGGGTTTGAGCCACTGATAATTGAGATAATAGAGAAGGCAATCTATGATTCTTATGTTACTTTTGGGTGGAACCTATATACCAATACCAATGATAAATTTGGTAAATTAGCCTATACCAAAGAAGTTAAAGCATTTCCAACGTTTTTTAATATTCTAGTTAAAACAGAAGAAATAATTAAAAAGCAGATAAATGATTGTGAATTACAATTAAAATGTTTAGCCAGAGTAAGAGATGCATTGAATGGTTGGACAATAGGCAAAAAAGGAGCGTTACTAGGAGCAGAGCATAGTATGAACCTTACTGCGTTATTGGAACAAAATACAAGCATAGAATTGGAAGAACTGGTTAATGAAGCTGATCGTAAATTCTTTACATTACTATATATGTGGAGATGCATGGCAATGAGAAAATCACAAGGGATAATGGATTACATAAGCAACCATGTAATAGTATTAGAAGATATCGGGCGTATCCTTAATAAAGGGACTGGTGAAAGAACAGCTTGGGAGGAAAATGCAGTCGAGACAATTATAGAATATATCTTATCATCAATGAAGTATGGGGAATCAATTGTGTTAATAGAAGAAGAAGTATCTTCATTACCTAAGAATATAAAGACTGAAGTATATTCGGTTTTCTTACATCAGATTATTAGTTCAAAGGAAAGAGATGTTATAGGACAGTGGTTGAACATAGGAAAAGAAAAGATGGAATTAGTAGCCCAACTGGATGAGAGAGAATTTCTTTGCATCACACGTGATAATCAAGAAATCTATGAATATAGACAATAATATAATTCAAAAAGAACAACTTTTCTGTGTTGTATGTCATTTTGTGAAGATATATACTCACATATGGCATACAGCTATAAAAAGTTGTTCTTTTTTGATATTACATTTCAATGTATTTAGTTTAGAGTGTTTATTAGCATCTCCCGTTACGATAACTTTTTACAGCGTCTAATACACCATATCCAAATTCTTCGGATGCTTTAATGAAATTGTTTATAACACGATTTACGATATCATCTCTACATTTGTATAGTTCGCTTGCAATATTGTCAATAAGATGTTCTTTCTCACAACTTGTTAAAGAGTTATATCTATCTCCTGCTTGTTTGAAATCACTTGGATTTTCAATAGGAATACGAGCGATAAAGCCACAAGCTTTTGTCGGTGGAGCAACATGTATAGGAGGTGAAACTGGCCTGTTATTATTTAAACTATTAGGTGAATAGTTGATTGGTTCTGGATTGAAGATATAAGTTGCTTCTCCATCACGTTGATTATTAACAACGGGACTGATGGAACGGTTAATTGGTATTTGCATAAAGTTAGTACCAAGACGATGTCTTTGTGTATCATGATAAGAAAATGATCTTCCTTGTAACATCTTATCAGCAGAGAACTCAACCCCTGGAACGATGTTAGCAGGACAAAATGCTGACTGTTCAACTTGGGCAAAGAAGTTACTTGGGTTCTCATTCAGAGTCATCATTCCTATTGCTATTAAAGGAAATTGGTCCTCTGGCCATGTCTTTGTGTCGTCTAATGGGTCGAAATCTAGGCATTCAACTTTATCTGGATCCATAATTTGAACACACAGTTCCCAACGTGGGAAGTTTCCGCATGCGATTGCATTAAATAGATTTTCAACAGCAATATCAGGATTTGAACCAGATAATTCTTCTGCTTCAAAACGATCAATGGTTTCAATTCCTTGCATAGTTTTCCAGTGGAATTTGACATAACAACGTTTCCCGCGGCGGTTAACCCATACATAGGTATTAACACCGAATCCGTCTACATGACGATAGTCTTTAATGGTTCCACGATCTGAATATACCCATGTGATCATATGTGTGGCCTCTGGCATAAGAGATACGAAATCCCAGAAACGTTGTGGATCACGCATGTTTGTATCTGGTGATGGCTTAAGTGAATGAATAACATCAGGAAAACGAATAGCATCTCTGATAAAGAATACAGGAAGATCATTACCTACAATATCGTAGATACCTTGGTTTGTGTAGAATTTAACAGCAAAACCTCTTGGATCTCTAGCTGTATCAGCGGAACCTTTTGAGCCAATAACAGTTGAGAATCGTACGAATACTTTTGTCCTAGCATTTGGTATTTGAAGAAAATCTGCCATTGTATAATCGCTCATACAACGGTAATTTTGAAAAAATCCAAAAGCACCAGCCCCTTTTGCATGAACGACACGTTCTGGAATTCTCTCTCTGTCAAAATGAGCCATCTTATCAATGAAAGGAACATCCTCTAAAAGGACTGGCCCATCACTTCCGACAGTGAGTGAATTATTTTCATTTGGAATAGGTCTACCGAAACTATCGGTAAGGTAGTTAAAATTGCAATTTTCATTACGTCTGTCCATTAATTATCTCCTTAATCATAATGATTCCTATATTAGTTTATGGTTAAAGAAAATAATCGTTACAAGTTATGGATAACATAAAATTGAATC
>NZ_CBDLAM010000245.1:0-4738 GCF_965301125.1 Anaerosporobacter sp.
ACCTAATTGCTTATATTTTTTATATGTATCTTCCAAACAATGTATCATACAAGTTAAGATCTTGACTCCGCTGTGATCTTCACCCAACTTTTCTTTAAGTTTTCTTCTTGCTTCATTTGCTGTATCAAATGTTACTAACTGCTTAAGCTCTTCTTTAATAAAATCAAATCCAAAGGTTTCTTCAAATTGTATGATATCTTTTATTATTTCATCATGTAAACCAATTCTTTCGCACATATTTAAAATCGAATTCATCTTACACCTCTTATAATCTTCTCTTTCTACTTTACTTACTCCAGATAAAAAGACTACTTTCATCCCATTATTAAGCAACCTAGGCAAAGTGTCAAGACACATTATAAAATATTGCTTGTACATTCTTTGTTTATAAAGAATATATTTTGATACCCAAAATACTTTTGCAAGTTTAATCATCAAATCTTGCAATATTTTATTTGTAAGATTTGTAATTTAGCTTGACTTTCTTGTATTTATCATGTATATTTGAAGAAGTGTGGTGCTGATATTTGAGTGTAATTTGAATTTTATTGATTTTTCCAATTCATTTCGTTAATATAACAGAATAAAAAAACTATCATAATAATTAGCGATACAATTAATAACGTTTCTATATGAAATGTAACCACTACATTCTCTTGCACACGAACCTAATCGGGGAGCATATTCGCTAATTCTAATCGTACATTAGAAAATTAGCAATACTAAAAGCAATATAAGGAGGCTTCGTATGAACGAATTGTTACAAAAATTTGATTTATCGGACGAATTAAAAGATTTACTAAATAACTGTGCAGGTGTACATACACCGGCTACTAAAGCTGAACTTTATAAACTAGTTTATGGATCAGAAGATACTATGGTTCATGATGTTACTTATTCAATTCCAGAGAAAGGCGATGTTAAAGAAGCTGAAGTTGTTCGTTGTAAGAATGGCGCTGCAGTTAACTACGTAGAGGATTATATGCGTCGTCGTGATCCTAACTGTATGGTAATCGCAGATCACAAACCAACTGATAAACCAAAATTTAAAGATGTTTATGGTATGGATTTTGATTCTGTTCGAAAAGAAACATTTGACTGGTTAAAAACACAAGAACTTATTGCTATCCCATTCAATGCAGGTGGAAATATTCACGGTTATGGTTCTTTCCTAGTTTGTCCTTTAAACGCTGCTTTCTTTGCTTATGGTGTTGCATTATTACAAGGATTCGTTAGCGCAGAAGAATCAGAAGGATTCCGACCTCGTGCCGTTATCTATGTAGCTCCTCCTTTCCGTCATACACATTTTAATGGAAAACAAGTTTGTGTTCACAATCGTTTAGATGATTGTCATGAAATATTCTCATACAACCTATATCCAGGTCCATCGGCTAAGAAAGGTGTATATAGTGTATTGCTTGACATTGGAGAAAGTGAAGGCTGGGTTACAGCACATGCTTCTTGTGCTAAAGTCGTAACTCCATATGAAAATGAAATAGTTATCATGCATGAAGGTGCTTCAGGCGGTGGTAAGAGTGAATTGCTTGAAGAGGTTAAGAAACTATCAGATGGACGTGTTTTATTAGGAACTCATACTGTAAGTGGTGAAACAAACTACATTCATATGGGTGATACTTGTACAATTAAACCTGTTACTGATGATATGGCAATCTGTCATCCTGACTTCCAAAATCAAAGTGGAAAACTCTGTTTAACAGATGGTGAAGATGGCTGGTTCTTACGTGTAGACGGAATCACTGAATATGGTTCTAGTCCAGAACATGAGAAGATATCAATTCATTCAGATGAACCACTTATCTTCCTAAATCTTCAAGGAGTTCCTGGTTCTACTTGCTTACTTTGGGAACATACACTAGATTCAGACGGACAACCTTGTCCAAACCCTCGTGTAATCATTCCTAGAAAATATATCAAAAATATCGTTAATGAACCTGTTGAGGTTTCTGTAAGAAGCTTTGGTGTTCGTATGCCACCTTCAACAGCTGAAAATCCAAATTACGGTATTATGGGTATGCTACACATTATTCCTCCAGCACTTGCTTGGTTATGGAGACTTGTTTCACCACGAGGCCATAAAAACCCAAGTATCGTTGATTCAGTAGGTATGGTAAGTGAAGGTGTTGGCTCATATTGGCCATTCGCTACTGGTGAACGTGTAAAACAAGCAAACCTTTTATTAGATCAAATTATGGGTTCGCCAAATACAAAATATATCTTAGTTCCAAACCAACATATCGGTGTATATGAAGTTGGATTTGCTCCTGAAAACATTGTTGTTGAATACCTTGCACGTCGTGGTGGTGTCAACTTCAAGATGGATCGCTTAGTTGAATCACGTTGTCCATTACTAGGTTATGCGTTAAAGGAAATGAAAGTAGATGGCCAATTCATTCGTTCTAAATTCCTTCGTTGTGAAAAACAAGAACTTCTTGGTATCGAAGGTTATGATAAAGGTGCTGCTATCCTAACAGACTTCTTCGCTCGTGAGTTAGAGAAATTCGATACTCCAGACTTACAACCATTAGGAAAAGAAATTATCCAATGTTTCAAAAATGGTGGTACAATTGAAGACTACTGTAAGATCACTCCTTTAGGACTTTACTAAAATTTGATATTTTTAAATACAAAAAATCCTCAGTTTCAACTGAAACGTGAGGATTTTTATTGTCTAATCATATCAATCTAATATACTCAATAAATTCTCTACTTCTGCTTGTGTAGCACTCTTATAGAAGAAGTCATAACGGAAGAAGAAATAACCATCAACCTTACCCGTATCACGTCCGTATTCTACCATACGCTGTAATACATCATCATTTTCTTTCCATTCTGTCTCCACATTTGATCCTGCTCTGTAAGTAGGAATTCCTACATACATCTTAACAGTGGAGCTTGTACGGAGTGATAACCAATAATCCAATGCTTTATCAAATGCAGATGAGAAACCTGTATTCTTGTCTGTATATGTGCTTTCAAAGGACCAATATAATTGAGGACAGATATAATCAATATATTTATCAGATGACATCCATGTATTCACATCTACATAATTTCCTTGTTTAAGATATAGGTTAACTGGATTACCTGCAGGACTTATACCAAATTGAACACTTGAATCAATGTCTTTAATTTCGGCATATAATTTCTTAATTAACGTATTAACATTGTTTCTTCTCCAAACTTCAATTGTATTTGGTTTTTTTTCATTTTCGATGCATTTTGCAACATATTCATTATATTCTACGTTATCAAATGTACTCTTATATTTAGAACCAAGGTTTGGATAGAAATAATCGTCAAAATGAATTCCATCTACATCGTAATTTGTAACGATTTCTTTTACTCCGTTAATAATTAACTTTTGTGCAGCAGTTGATGCTGGGTTAAAATAAATATTAGGCTTCTTATCACCATCTGTATCAAACTCTAAGATATTACGGTCATTTGTTGTATCATCATCTTCATACCATATTCTAGCATAATTATCTTCAGCTAATGCAGAGTAATCTCCTGACTGAGAAGTTACACGATATGGATTTAACCATGCATGGAATTCTAAGCCTCTTTCGTGTGCTGCATCTACCATATACTCCAATGGGTCATAACCTGGATCTTTACCTTGTTTACCCGATACATATTTAGACCATGGGAAGTATTTTGATGGATACATTGCATCACCAAATGCTCTAACTTGTACTATTACTGTATTCATCTTTAAATCAACACAGTTATCAAACATTTCATCAATTTTTGCTTTGAATTGTGCTTCTGTATATCCTGTAGATTTGAATTCAAGATAAGAAATCCACATTGCCTTCATTTCTAATGTAATAGAAATTGTCTTAATTCTAGAATTTCCAGCTTTATCTGTTACTTTAACACTATAAGTTCCATCTGATTTAACTTTAAAGCTTTTTAAATTTGAAACATTTTTCGCTTTCGTAGTCCATTTTTCTGAATCTTTGTCTGTAACTTTACCCTTTAAGTATTGCACACTTGCAATTCCTGAAGCATCTTTAGAAGACACTTTAATTGTCGCAGCTTGATTCATTACAGATGATTTTAACGAAACGGTTGGAACTGTTTTATCAATATTGGTAATTTCTAATTTCTTGATTTTCGTGTTACCAGCTTTGTCAATTGCATAAAACGTGTATTTCCCATTTTCTTTAATTGTAACTGTAGATGTACTTTTCTTTAGTTTTACTACTGTTCCTTTTTTAGAAAAATAAGAAGTTTTTTGGTCACCTTTTGCCCATTTTACAGTTTTAATACCAGAAGAATCTGTAACTTTGAATGTTACTTTTACTGTACCATTCGTTGGTTTTGTATTCTTTACCGTTAGGGTTATTGCAGGCTTCTTTGTATCTTTAGCTGCACTTACAACGTTTGCACGGGAAATAAACATGCATAAAACGAAAGCAAATGCGAACAGAAACAATTGAAAACGATGTCCCTTTTTCTGTGTCATTCTAATCCTCCCATTTATGAATCAAGTATTATCTACCAGTAGGATATTGTTTAAATACCTCTTCTGTTAATTGATAGATTTTTTCAGCATATTTCTTTTGATTTGTAGTATTATTAATTTTTTTCAAGTCAGAACTATTCGATATAAATCCTAATTCTATTAAGATTGCAGGTACTGTGTTTTTCTTAATAACTGCATAATTTGCCGTCTTTACTTTTCTATTTGTAAAATTAAATGAATTAATAA
>NZ_CBDLAM010000246.1:0-1184 GCF_965301125.1 Anaerosporobacter sp.
ATCCACACCACAACTTGCGTCTTCAAACGAGATAATATCTCTTCGGACACAAAAAATCACACCCTCATTCAGGTACTTGATACAGTAAGATTTATCAATATATATCTTCTTTCTAAGTAAGAGATTTTTAGAAAAAGTAATTGCTGACGTTATCTAAATGACATTGAGAACTTAAGGGGCTTTTGCAAAATAGATGATAAAATCATCTATTTTGCAAAAGCTCTTTTCTTTTAGAAATATAGGTAGGTTCCCGAACCTGCCTTTATGGTATAATTAAGTATGCGAATAAATAATTACACTAATTAGAATTATACATTGAGTTCGTATGAATATCGATTGAAACTTCCATTAGAATTAGATGGATTTGTACCAGAAGATGATTCTGTCAGATTGCTAAGCCAATTATTGGAGGAATTAGATTACACGAAGTTGTATCAGGCTTACTCTACCAAAGGTAGAAATCCAGCAGTTGACCCAAAGACCATGTTCAAGATACTTGTTTATGCTTATTCTCAAGATTGCTATAGCACCCATCAAATTGAGACTTCTTGTTTTTATGTGTAACTAAGCCAGCAATAAGTGTCACTTACCTTATTATGTATTGTTTTTAAAATATAAGATTGTTACAATGAGGATAGGTGAATACATAGAATATTAATGGAGGGGGCCCATGAAATATACCATAAATCAGATAACAGAAGGTGAGGATGAAGTAATAATAAACTATCTGGATATGACACCTGAAGTAGAACGAATCGTAAAATTCCTAAAAGGTGAGCAAACCAAACTTATAGGCCTAAGCGATAAAACAATAACGGTTATAGATTCTAAAGATATTTTATACATAGAGAGTGTAGATGGAAAAACCTTTGCTTATACAGATAAGGATGTTTTGAAGATTGATTATACTTTAAATCAGATAGAAGGTATTTTAAGTGACATTAATTTTTTTCGCTGTAGCAAGTCTATGATTATTAATATTGATAGGATTGCAAGTTTAAAAAGCTTGCCGTCCAATCGTATTGATGCAAAGATGCAAAATGGCGAACGTGTTATGATTTCAAGAACTTATGCTTCTGATTTTAGAAAAAGATTGAAGGGAGGAAGAGATAATGAGTAGAAAAAAAAGTGAAAATATATCCTTATGGGAGCGTTATCTTGCAAAGGAAATAGGAATTGAATTT
>NZ_CBDLAM010000246.1:1194-4233 GCF_965301125.1 Anaerosporobacter sp.
TCTTTATTTTTTCTGCATACTTTTTTTCTATTCTATGTACAGAATCATTGGTGGAAGCTTTGAAGCTAGTATCATTCATATGGCAGAGATGATTTTTTTAACTTATGTAATGGGATATTTACAAGTATTTTTATTATCAAATTTTGATGAAGGAGAACAATTAAAGGGAAAAGAAATACTGTATATAATACTATGTTCGACTATCTATATAGGAGTTTCTGTACTTTGCGGCTGGTTTAATCGAGGCGTGATAGTAAGTGTATGTTTTGGCCTATATATGATGATTGCCTATATCGGTGTATTACTTATTTATAAATTAAAGCGTAACATTGATGCAAAGCTTTTAAATGAGGATTTGAAGGCTTTTCAAGAAAGGGGAAGTAAGTATGAGAAATGTAATTGATATAAAAGATCTTACTAAAAATTATGGGAAACAAAGAGGTGTCTCTCAGGTTAATTTTACAGTAAAAGAAGGAGATATCTTTGGGTTCTTAGGACCAAATGGGGCAGGAAAATCCACAACAATACGTTCCATGTTAGGGCTGATTCAATACGAAAGTGGAAAGGTAACTATCTTCGATAAGGATTTGAAAAAGGATAAGGAATCCATTTTAAGAGAAATCGGTTACATGCCATCAGAAGCTATGTTTTATCCTTCTATGAAAGTAAAAGAAGTAATCAAAATGGCGGCAGATGTTAGAAAGATGGATTGTGGGAAAGAGGCAGAAAAATTATGTACGCGTTTGCAAGTGGATACGGAAAAGAAGATTAGTGACTTATCTTTAGGAAATCGTAAAAAAGTAAGCATTGTATGCGCAATGCAACATAAACCCAAGCTGTTTGTTTTTGATGAACCAACTAGTGGATTAGATCCTTTGATGCAGATAGAATTTTTTAAGTTGATTCAAGAATATGTAAGTGAGGGAGCAACTTGTTTCTTATCTACACATATACTTTCTGAAGTGAAGAAATACTGTAAAAACGTGGCTATTATGAAGGAAGGCCGGTTACAATGTGTAGATACTGTAGAAAAACTTACGAAAACAAATGCAAAAAGAATTCAAATGATACGAGATGGGAAGAAGGAAGACTTTATCTTTAAAGGGGATTTAAATACATTAGCAGATGAATTAGTAGGCCATGATATTACAGATATTTTAATCGAGGAGCCATCACTAGATGAAATATTTATGCATTATTATGAAAAATAACATTTGGTTATAGAATTAAGGAGGGTTGTTATGTTAACGTTATATAAACATGAATTAAGGTTACATATTAAAAGTCTATTGATATGGACGATCTGTGTGGGTGGTATGTGTTTTGCGTGTATATTACTTTTTTCTAGTATGGAAGAAAGCATGGCATCTATGGCAGAAAACTATGCGTCTATGGGAGCGTTTGCAGATGCATTTGGTATGAGCAAGTTAAGCATAGCTACTTTGGTAGGATTTTACGCAACAGAGGTTGGAACAATTCACGGACTGGGAGGAGCCATGTTTGCTGCAATTGTAAGTACAGTTATGTTATCGAAAGAAGAAGATGGGCATACAAGTGAATTCCTTTTTTCGCTTCCTATTTCAAGGGGAAAAGCAATTACTGCAAAGTGGGGAGCTGTTGTAACAAATATTTTTCTTTTTAATCTTATATGTGTATGCATTTATGTATTGGGATTTGCGGTATTAGGAGAAAAAATACCAGTGGCAGACTTTGCACTATATCATGTCATGCAGCTTATTATGCAAATTGAAATTGCAGGACTATGTTTTGGATTATCAGCTTGTATGAAGAAGAATAAATTAGGGCTGGGACTTGGAATCGTATTACTCCTTTATGCTTATGATTTGATGGCAAGAGTTATTCCAGATATGTCTGATTACAAGATAATAAGTCCTTTTTCATATGCAAATGCGTCAGATGTGTTCAGTACTGGAAAAGTATCAGTACCAGCAATAGTGATTGGAATGATCGTTTTATTTGGAAGCATATGTGCGGCTTATGTCGTTTACAGAAAAAGAGATTTAGCAGCTTAAGTTGACAAAAGAAATAGGCATAAGGGCAGGACCAATTACTTGGTTTTGCCCTTGTTTAATGCACTTTTTCTTATCGGCAAGCTTGAACAAAGGATTCAAATAGTTCCCTCATCTCTTCCGTACGTGCAAACATCATCTCAGGGTGCCACTGAACAGCGACGCCATAAGGGTAATCGTTGATTTCCATTGCTTCAATTACCTTGTCAGCACTACGTCCTACGATTCGAAGATTAACGCCAGGTATGGCAACTGCTTGATGATGGTAGCTATTTACGAAGATACTATCCCCGAACAAGCCATATAATTTGGAGCCAGGTTCAAGGTCTACTTTATGAATTCCACGGTAACGTTCTGACTTTTGCATATGTAGAATTGTTTTGTTTGGTATATCTTCCATGTCTTGGTAGATGGTTCCACCTAGACAGATATTTAGTAGCTGTATACCTCGACAAATACCAAGTATAGGTTTTCTACTACGCAGTATTTGTTTTGTTAATGCAATTTGGAATACATCAAGTTTGTTATTTACCGTTCAAAGTCTCTTAGAGTGTTTTTTGTAGAATTTAATTGGATTAATATCTACACCACCACTTAATATGAAACCATCACAAAGATCTACGAATGTACTAAGGGATACATATCTCATAGTAGGAGGTATAATAATTGGTACGGCATTCACTTTTTCAAGAGCCAGAACATATTCATCATTAACATACATGTGATCGGTACCAAGGTAATCAGCAAATGTAATATTAGCTAGTACACCTATAATCGGAGGCGAAGACAAAAGGATTCCTTCTTTCTTATTTGTTATAATTAAGTATATTGAGTGTATATGGAATTCTATACATTAATAATATGAGCAATCTCGATCTTTTGATACTTGTATTATGTTAACTGAATTGACAATGATCCCAAAAAGTAGTACGACATTATTATATAGAAACATAACAGTGCTTTATAAAGACATAAAAGTGTTAAATAGAAACATAGCAGTGTTACATAC
>NZ_CBDLAM010000246.1:4243-4686 GCF_965301125.1 Anaerosporobacter sp.
GGGCAAATCAATATGGATAATATCAAAGAATTGGTAAGAGAAATCTCAAATTTACCAGAGGTAACAGCAATAACATTTGGAGGATCAAGAGCTTCTGGTTATCAAGATGAAAATTCGGACTATGATGTGTATGTGTACCTGGAAAATCCTGTACCTATAGAGAAGCGGACCGTAATTCCTTTGAAGAACAATTAGAAGCTACAATTATTAATGGAAATGCCAATAATGGTTATACTACATGTGTGTGGAGTAACTTAATGTCTAGATATTACATCCTGGTGAAAAACGCATGCTTACAATTGCAATTGATCGTTGTAAGTACCTGCCAGATAACATTGAAGATATATCAAAGTTACTTGAAAATCTAAGCGATGGAGACAAAGCTATGTATTATCTGGAGCAATTAACAGAGAATGTTACTAAATTTATAACAAAATATAGGT
>NZ_CBDLAM010000247.1:0-210 GCF_965301125.1 Anaerosporobacter sp.
CATTTATTCTCATTTTATCCAACTAAATTATTTGTTTCTCACCAAATATAACATGCATAAGAATAATCAAAAATAACACTGAAATTGCCAAGAATAAAATTGGTAGTATTTTTCTTTTCATTTTTATTTCTATCATTCTTTTCTTCTCTTTCAAATTAATGATCCTGGAAATCCTTCAAATATATGTCTAACTCAATTCTTCTATGTAAT
>NZ_CBDLAM010000247.1:220-4572 GCF_965301125.1 Anaerosporobacter sp.
TCTCTAGCCTTATCTGTATTAATAGAATACTCTGGTGTTCCATTGTAAGGAGCCTCTTCTCCCTCTAATGAATATCTAGCTTTTTTCCCTGTTTTATCTTCTACATATGTAATGATTTCACGCAGAGATATCGTTCCTCCATTACAACCATTAATTGCTCCCGTATACTCTTGATCAGCTAAATACGCAAGAAAGTCACCAGCCTCACGTGAACTTATAAAACTCATCTGATTATCTAGATTGTCAATATTCATAGGAATCTCTTTCATGACATGTACTACATAAAATTTCAGACGCTCAGTATAATCATCCTTTCCTATAACAAACGGATAACGAACTGATACTGCCGCCTGTTTCTCATACTGTTTTCTCAATGCACATTCTGCCAGTCGTTTTACTTCTCCATATGCATAAGCTTGTCGATCACACCAAATTAATTCTTTTTCTTCTGGTTTAAAATCCTCTTCAACAGTATCCCAATGTAATTCATAGACTGCAGTTGTTGACATAAATACAAACCGATCACAAGACACTGCCTCAAGCACAGCTTTCATATCATTGGAACAATAACAGATGTTATCATAGACTACATCATAATGATGATTTGAAAACGTTGACTTCATCTCTTCCTCATTCAGATGATCTACATGGATTCGCTTTACTGAAGAACCAAATTCATCTTCCTTATTACCTCTTGTTGCAATTGTTACCTCATGTCCTCGTTTTAGTAATGATTTTACTATATGCAATCCAAAAAACCTTGTGCCACCTAGTACTAGAATATTCATGGTATGCCTCCTTAAATAGTTTACAGATTTAAATTAAAGTAATGGTAATGGTATTTACTACCATTATAGTATATTTACAAATATAATTTGTCAACTTTATGAACAATTATGAGCAAAACCGAATATTAATAATATAAAAAGAACAGTTACACATACTTTATGAAAAACATAAAGTCTATACAACTGTTCCTTTCTTATCCTAATTTTACTTATCAAATCTTTCACGAAGCTTCTTTAACGCCTTCTTCTCAATACGACTCACATAACTTCTTGATATCCCCAGCCTTACTGCAATCTCACGTTGAGTTACTTCTTCTCCACCTTCAAGCCCATAGCGAAGAACTATAATCTCTTTCTCACGGTCAGTTAATAGCTTTTGGACAAACTGATTTAACTTCACAATGTTTTCGCGAGTCTCTAATGTATCAACAATGTCCTCATCAACTGACTCAATAATATCTAATAAATTGATTTCGTTGCCTTCCTTATCAGCTCCGATAGGTTCATATAGATAAACTTCCTTCGACTGCTTTTTGCCGCTCCGAAGCATCATAAGAAGCTCATTATCTATACAACGGGAAGCATAGGTGGCCAGACGAATTCCTTTATCTGGGTCAAACGTATCAATAGCCTTAATTAATCCAATGGTACCAATTGAAATTAAGTCGTCGATATCTTTGTCAGGGGCACTATATTTCTTAACTATATGAGCTACTAAACGTAAATTACGCTCAATCAGAACGCTACGTGCTTCCTGACTGCCGTTTTTGTATTGCATGAGATAAGACTTTTCCTCGTTGGTGCTTAATGGCTTCGGAAATGATTTCACTTTATAAGCACCTCAAAACTAATAGTTTATTACTATTGTATGATGCGAAACCTATTTATGTGCTTTTCCTACTCATTTCTTCTAATTTTGATACTCGTCTACATTTTTTTGTCCTAGAAATTAGCTTGTAAACCCTCTATACACTTGAATTCTCAACTAAAAATTCTTTAATATAAGAATGACCTCTTCGGGCTTGCTCATCATCATAATGAGCTGAATACGTATCCATAAAGCCATGGTATGCATTTAATTTCTTATAACTTACCATATTTATCTTAGATAATTTCTTTATTATAGCATCAACATCAAAGGAATCCTGCTTAACAAAAAGTAATAATACTTGACATCTTGGTCTTACTTCCAAATAATCTCGTATACGCGAACCATAACAAGCAATTACTCCATCACAATTATCATTCACACTACATCTCCAAGCAATCGTAGCACCAACGCTAAAACCAAGAATGAATACTTTTTCATACTTCTCTTTTAATATATTAATAAAGGTATTGATCCGTTCATATATTTGAAAACCGATTTCATTCACAAAGTTTACATAAGCCTCCGTCGCTTGTTCATAAGAATAACATTCTTTATTGAGTAGATTAGGGCTATATATGTCAAAATCTTCACCTACATACTGCATACATATATCTTCTATGAATTTGTTAACTCCATAAATCTCATGCAATACTATCAGTGCATTTTTATTATTCTTTATGTGTTTCATTGTATGGTTCTCCCTTTTATATCTTATACAAACCTTTTCCCAATACTATCATATTCACAGCTTCTATGCTTCAAGTTAATGGCAAACAATACAATAGATATCTTATTGAGCTTTTGTTGTGTCAAACATTTTACCTATATATTCAATACTTCTATCAATCTCTTCCTTAGTAATCTTCCATGAACATACACTAAAGCGAATTACCTTCTTTCCTTGGTGCAATGCACCTCCACACCATAGTTGTCCACAACTTTGAATAGCCAAAAGCAATTGATCTGTTTCTTCATTCGTATTAAGACGAGCGATAACTTGATTGTACACTACATCATTCTCCACGTACATACCGACTTCTTGCAAACAACTAGCAAGATACTTCGCATTCTCACATAACGTATCAATTAATTCAGCGACTCCTTCTCTTCCTAAATACTTCAGCGCTGCCCATAATTCAATACCTCTTGCACGCCTTGACATCTCCACACCATATAGCATGGAATCTCGATGCTCGCTAAATTGTAGATATGACCCCGATACCTGCATCGTTCGTATCAAACCTGCACGATTCTTGCAGAATACAATACCGCTATCGTAAGGTACATTCAATGTTTTATGGGCATCTGTTGTCCAAGAATCTGCTTTCTCGATTCCTACCGTTAAGTTACTATACTTCTTCGATGCTGCTGCCCACAATCCAAATGCTCCATCTATATGTACCCATGCACCAGCCTTATGTGCCTTATCACATAACAAAGAAAACTCATCAAAACTGCCTGTATTCACATGGCCTGCTTGCAATATTAATAAAGTATTCGAATCCAATTCTGGGATTTCATCTATTAACATTCTACCTTGATCATCCACAGGGACATATTCTAAATTATCTTTACCTAAGCCAGCAAGTACTAAAGCTTTGATAACAGATGAATGCGCTTCCTTACCTAAAACTACACGTATAGGTTTTGCATCATATAACCCCTTAGTAGCAACATCATATCCTTGACGATACAGCAATTCATTCCTAGCTGTTAATACAGCATAGAAATTTGCCATACTAGAACCACTAACAAAAGAAGCTGCCGTACCTTCTGGTAAACCTAATAATGATATTAGCCATCTCTCACATACTTCCTCTAATTTGTCAGCAATCGGTGATGATACATACGTTCCTGCATTCTGATCCCATATATCTCCCAACAGACGTGCAGCCTGGCTAACAGGTATGTTTGCCCCCATAACAAACCCATAATAGCTTCCACTTGTGTGACGTACTGTGGCATTACTTCCGTTTTTATGTAATAACTCCAAAACTGTTAAGGGATTCATTGGCTTATCTTGTAGGTCTTCATGATTATTCTCAAGCTGAATCAAAGCTTCTTTTTCTGGATAATCTCTTGCATGTTCCTCATTATTAATATATTCTCTTGCGTATGACATAACCTTATCTAGTAACTCTTCGGTATTTAACTCATTTTTCATATTTTTAATTAACATACTTACTCCTCCATCAATGACTCATATTATAATACTACTAAAAAAATACAATTTTTCTCAATTGTATACTTTTTGGTAACATTATGCAATACTAACGTCGACATGGAGAAGAGTTTCGAGATTATCTAGTTAACTAATAACATTTCTTATTGCTATTTTTCAGATGCAATGTTAAAATTTAGAAAAAAGTTTTCCAGAAGAACGTAATAGTATTTTCAAGTATGAAAGGAGTTATATGAAAAAAAAGTATCTTATTCCAATTGCTATTGTTATGTGTACATTAATGGCAAGTTGTAAATAAATAATAATCATGATAATCTAGTTGTGGAACAATCGAAAAAAAACACAGAAGCCACATCACAAGACGTGACCTTTTCTAATAGTAAGTTAGAAGAAATAATTCAAAATAAAATTAATAAAAAAGGAAAAAAACTATCAAAACGTGATTTAGAAGAAATTGAAGAATTAGATTTGATGGGATCGGATATTACAGATTTAGATGATATTGAAAAAC
>NZ_CBDLAM010000248.1:0-4550 GCF_965301125.1 Anaerosporobacter sp.
TTCTGAAAACATACTATTTTACATAATTAAATAATACTCAACCTCACTTAAGTCATCCATTTATATATTCCTCTCTGCTATATCATTTATTTATATATTTTTCAAACATTTTATATGTCTTCTCAATAGCTTGAACCAATCTATCAATGTCTTCCTTAGTATTATAGAAATATAAGCTCGCTCTACACGTTGAATCTGTTTCCAGATATCTCATCAACGGCTGTGCACAATGGTTACCTGACCTGACTGCCACTTTATGAGAATCTAAGATACTTGCAACGTCGTGTGGATGAACTCCTTTCATATTGAAAGAAATAACACTGGAATGGTTTTTTCTATTTGAAGTTACATATAAATTAACATAGTCTAAATTTGATAGTTTATGTATAGCATAATCGGTTAATTCTTTATCTATTTCCTGGATTTTATCATATCCTAATTTTTCGATATAATCTATGGCAGCTCCTAATCCTACTACGCCTTCAACATTTTGTGTTCCTGCTTCAAATTTATTTGGAAGAGGTGCAAAGGTGGTTTCTTGCTCATACACATATTCGATCATATCTCCTCCCATTAGGAATGGAGTCATTTTATCAAGGATTTCTTTTTTACCATATAACACTCCAACTCCTAATGGTGCCAGCATTTTGTGTCCAGAAAATACCAAAAAGTCAGCGTCCAAATCCTTAACATCGATTTTCATATGTGGAATGCTTTGTGAAGCATCAACTATTACGATTGCTCCTTTTTTGTGTGCATATTCAATGATTTCTTTTACTGGATTTATAGTACCTAAAACATTTGATATATGTGTAATTCCAACAATTTTGGTCTTATCTGTTATTTTACTCTCAATTTCTTCTTTTGTTAATTCAAATTGCTCGTTAATATACATATATTTTAACTTACTATCCGTTTGCTTCGTCACCTTTTGCCAAGGAACTAAATTAGAATGATGCTCCATAATAGATATAACAACTTCATCATCTTTTTTGAGGTTTTCCACTCCATAGGAATATGCAAGTAAATTCAAACTTTCTGTTGCATTTTTTGAGAATATAATTTCCTCTGGCTTACTTGCATTAATAAATCTAGCTATCTTTTCTCTTGTTTCTTCATATAGCCTTGTTGCTTCTACACTAAGGCTATATGCTCCTCTATGGGGATTCGCATTGTATTTCTTATAAAATTCCTCTACTGCATCTATTACCTGGTTTGGTTTTTGCGTAGTTGCACCGCTATCCAAATATGCTATTTCTCCATTTTGTATCAATGGAAAATCTTTTCTGATTTTTTCTATATCCATCTTAACATCAAACCTTCCAATTTAATCTAATCTCTTATCTATCTCGGCTAGGACTTCTTCTTTTAATTCCTCTTGTTCTATTCTATCAATTATATGGGAAAATCTAGCTTTAACAATTAATTTCATTGCTTCTTTTTGGCTAAACCCTCTACTCAACAGATAAAATAATTGCTTCGGATCTACTTTTCCGGAAGCTGAGCTATGATTTCCTTCTACATCTTCTTCCGTACATAATAACATTGGTAACGCCTTTGATTTTGCTTTGTCAGATAATAACATACAAAATTCATTTTCATTTCCTTTTGCATACTTTGCTCCTGTTTTAAAATCAATGGTTCCTTTAAAGCTTTTAGTTGCCTGATCCTTTAATGCTCCTTGCACTTCAATATCTATCTTCGATTTCCTTCCATTTAAGTGAGCGATATAGTTTATATCTAGCTTCTGCTCTTCTTTTCCTAAATAAATACTATTCATGCTACCTGCTGCGTTATTTTGTGCTACATTCATATAGTAATTGGTAACACTACTTTTTCCACCAAAATCAACTGTTATAACCTCTGCCTTTGCATCTTCTTCCACATAGGATTCTAGGCTGAAAAAGTTTCTAGACTTTCCATTTAATAAGTTTACTAAGATAACTTGAACATTAGAATTTTTCTTAGCTTCTATTCTACAAATTCCATTATGATAATACTCATATGGAGAATTTTCATAATCCTGTGATTTGTATTTTAATATAACCGTTCCTTTGCATCCTTCTTCAGCTATGATTTCTACGTAGTCTACTAAGGAACGATTGTTTTCCTGAAAATCAAAATCCAATTCTACATTTTCTTGATTTTCATTAATAACAATTTTATAGCTTTGGTTTGATTGTTTTATTACTTGTTCTTCTAGTAAGTCACCGACTCCATACTTCAATGAGGCTTCTTTTTTTATTGCATTTGTTTGTAGTTTTGTTTCTCCACTTTTTATGGTTACTGAATCGAACGCCTTTATTACTTCCGGAACTGTAAAGCCCTCTAGGACAACGTCATTAACTCCAAACTTTTCACATGTTCTTATAGGCGATTCGTTTAATCTTATTTTTTCCATTATCCTATTGCTCCTTCCAATTCTAAATTAATCAAATTGTTCATTTCCACTGCATACTCAATTGGAAGTTCTTTTGAAATTGGATAAGCAAATCCTCTGACAATCATTGCCTTTGCATCTTCTTCTGATAATCCCCTTGACATCAGATAAAAGATTGCTTTGTCACTGATTTTACCGATCTTTGCTTCATGAGAGAATTCTACTTCCTCTGTTCTAATATCATTAACCGGAATTGTGTCAGATTTTGATATGCTATCAAGCATAAGTGATTCACAAGATACAGAGCACTTTGAATTCTTAGCCCTTTCAGCTATCTTTACTAGGGATCTATAGGTGCAGACTCCGCCATTCTTAGAAATTGATTTTCCATTTATTACACTAGAAGTATTTGGCGCGTTATGTACCACTTTAAAACCGTTATCTAAATTCTGCCCTTTACCAGCAAAGGAAATACCTGTATATTCTGTCTTTGCTCCTTCTCCATTTAAAACGCTCATTGGATATAGCATAGAAATTTTAGATCCAAAAGAACCTGATACCCAATCGATTTGAGCATTTTTTCCCGCGATTGCTCTTTTTGTATTTAGATTTAGCATATTTTTTGACCAGTTTTCGATCGTTGAGTATCTTAAATAAGCATTATCCTTTACATATAGCTCTACACAACCAGCATGAAGATTTACCTTGCTATACTTAGGTGCTGAACATCCTTCTACAAAATGAAGACTTGCTCCTTCATCTACAATAATTAAGGTATGTTCAAATTGTCCTGCTTCAGGTGAGTTTAATCTAAAGTAGGATTGTAGTGGAATTTCTACCTTTACTCCTTTTGGTACATATACGAATGATCCACCTGACCAAACAGCCCCATGTAGCGCTACAAATTTATGATCATAAACTGATATACACTTCATAAAATGTTCTTTTACCATTTCGGGATACTCTCTAACCGCTGTTTCCATATCAGTATAGATAACTCCCTGCTTTACAAGTTCTTCTCGAATGCTATGATATACTACCTCTGAATCATATTGTGCTCCAACACCTGCTAAAGATGTTCTTTCAGCTTCTGGAATTCCTAAGCTTTCAAAGGTCTTTTTAATATCTTCTGGAACATCATCCCAACTACTATTTAGTTTTGACTTTGGTTTTACATAGGTCGCAATTTCATCCATATTTAATTCAGAAAGGTCAGGTCCCCAGCTTGGTAAACTTAAAGAGTTGTATACGTTTAAAGCCTTTAACCTAAGCTCTCTCATCCAATCTGCTTCTTGCTTTTGATTTGAAATCTCTTCTATAATATCAGCAGTTAAACCTTTTCTTATTTTAAATTCATACTTATCTTCATTTTTTATATCATATATGTTACGATTTATTTCATCTACATACGTCTTGCTCATATTAATACCTTACCTTTCACACTATTATTCCAATTTATATTTTCCGTATCCTTCTTTTTCAATCTCATTGGCTAAATCTCTTGTTCCTGTCTTAACGATTTTGCCATCAACTAAGATATGTACATAATCTACTTTCAAATTCTCTAAAATCTTCGCATTGTGTGTAATAATCAAAACTGCATTTTCTTCGTTTTTGTACATTTGAATTCCTTTAGAAACCGTTCTAATGGCATCTACATCAAGTCCAGAATCTGTTTCATCTAAAATCGCAAGTTTTGGATTTAAAACTAGCATTTGAAGAATTTCATTTTTCTTTTTTTCTCCTCCAGAGAAATCCACATTTAAGTCTCTATCTATATAGGTTTGATTCATGTCTAGTTGTTCCATGTATCCCTTTAATTCATTTTTAAGTGCAAAAAATCTTACTGCTTCTCCTGTCATTTTATTCTTTGCATATTTTAAGAAGTTAAAAACCGAAACACCTGGTATTTCCTCTGGTGCCTGAAATGACATAAAGATTCCTTTTCTAGCAATTTCATCTGTCTTTAAGTTCGTTATATCCTCACCTTCAAAAGCTACTTCTCCATTATCTTTCTGATAACTAGAATTATTGAGAATTGAATGGGCAAGTGTTGATTTTCCCGCTCCGTTAGGTCCCATAACGATATGAATTTCTCCTGGATTAATCGTTAGATTTAATCCTTTTAATATTTCCTGACTTTCTGCTCTTACGTATAAATCTTTAATAT
>NZ_CBDLAM010000249.1:0-4545 GCF_965301125.1 Anaerosporobacter sp.
GCGCACTTTTTATTTTAAAAATTTATCTAAGGGAGGTAAAAAATGAAAATATTTAATTGAATTGTCCTTGAATTTCTGTTATATTTAAACTGATATTACTAAAAATGACAAAAATTGATACTATACGAAAAAGCTACTAGCAGCTAGGAGGAAAAAATTGAGACCTAAATACGAAATGCTAATCGAGAGAAACTTCTATCAGAATCCTTCCATGTACATAGTGACAAAAGTTACGGTTGTTGGTAAATATAATCGTAATCGATTAGAAAATACAATAAGGGAAATGGAAAGAGTACATCCAATTATTTCTTATGTATTGGAAGAAGGAGAAGAAGGAAAAGTTTATTTTGTGAAGATGGAGGGCGTCAATGTAAACGTAAAGTACTATGAGAAAAAGAATCAAGATGATTGGATAAGTATTACAAGAGAAGAGGAACTAATTCCAATTGAATTTGATAAAGAACCGTCTATGCGTTTCTTAATAATTAATGGAAAAGAAGACTTTGATATAGTAATACTTGCGCATCATCTGCTTGGGGATGGTCATTCTTTTCAATATTTAATGCAAGATCTATTAGAAGTATATTGTAATGAAGTGAAGAATTTACCAGTTCAAGAAACAAGATTTATTCGTGAAATTGAAGACATGCCAAAAGAGAGTGAGTTACCTTCGGCTTTTGTAGAGGCGATACAGTCTGTAAATCAAGAATGGGCTACTATGCGACGCCAATTTACAAGGGAAGAATATGAAAAGTTATTTGAAGATTATCATGAAACTCATGGATTAGGCTTACTAGTAGAAGCCTTTGAAAAAGAAAAATACCCATCTTTAATTAGTCGATGTAATGAACATGAAGTTACTGTTAATTCTGCTCTGGTAACAGCATATTTAGCTGTTTTATTTAAGATTAAAAAGGAGAAACAAAAAGTTACAGTGGCAATTGATTTACGAGATCAATTAAAGTTTACAACTAATCGCTGTGTTGCGAATTATTCTGCAGCGATAGCACCGGAATTAGAATATAATGAAGAGGATACATTTTGGTGTAATGTAGGACGTATTCACAATCTTTTGAAAACGGATTTGAATCAACCAGCGAAGACATTCGTTCTACTTCAACTATTTCATCAATTAGATGGAAGTATTTTTGATCCGTTATATTATGCAGCAAATGGTACCTATCAAGGAGAAATCTTAATGAAAGCTGCTAAACTTCTTGGGTTTGGTAGTAAGGAAGAAGGTTTTGATTTGTCAAACTTAGGAGTTGTTAATATTAGCCCTAAAATAGGAGATTACCATATTCGGGATTATGTATTTTTCGCTAACCCAACTACTGTATATGATTTTACAGTAGGCGTAGCAACTCTTAATGAACAATTAAATCTAGCAATTTGTTATAAAAAGAATAACATTACAGAAGAAGAGATTAGAGTATATACAAAAGAAGCAATAAGCTTGTTATGTTCCTAAGAGGCATCGATTAACTCAAAATTAAAATAGATAATTATCTTAATTAGAGGTTCGTGGTAAAAACTTAGGTAGAAAAAATATAGTCTATACATAAAAGGAGGAAAATCAATGAGAAAAGGAATTCGCTTTAAAATATTAGTTTCAATTATTGTATTAACTGCATTTAGTATTTGGGCATCCATTACTAATTTAGGTTACATCAAAACTATGCATGAAGGTGCGGAAAAGAAATTTAAAGAACATGGATTAAGTTCTGAGGCTTTGACTGGTATACAAAAGAATTTTGATGCAGCACTACAAGCTAATTACATTGGAATTACTATTATGATTATTTTATGTATTATAGTAATTATTTTAATTTCAAAAAGTGTTATATCACCAACAAAGAGAGCATCTAAAAGACTAAATGAAATTTTAGAAGACATGGATAATGATCGAGCAAATTTAAAGACTAGAATAACAGTAGAGAAACAAGATGAAATTGGTAAATTGGTTAACGGTATCAATACCTTCATGGAAAGTCTAGATAATATTATGGAGCAAGTAAAAGATAATTCCATTAAATTAAATGGAAGTGTTGTTAATGTTGTAGCGAATGTTACAGATGTTAACGCAAATACCAATGATATCTCAGCTTCTATGGAAGAACTAGCTGCTAGTATGGAGGAAGTTTCTTCAACAATAACATCAGTATTAGAGAATACAGTTACAGTTGATGAAAATATATCTGATATGGCAGTACAAACGAAATCTGTTATGGGTTATGTAGATGAAATGAAAAAACGTGCTAATAATATGAAAGAAGTAGCCGAAGCGAATAAAGTTTCAACTAGTGAAATAGTTTCTACCATTGGTTCTGATTTGCAAATGGCTATAGAGAATGGTAAAAAAGTAGAGAAGATTAATGAGTTAACAGGTGAGATATTAAGCATTTCCAATCAAACTAACTTGTTGGCTTTGAATGCATCCATTGAGGCTGCTAGAGCTGGTGATGCAGGAAAAGGTTTTGCGGTTGTTGCAGATGAAATTAGAGATCTAGCAGACAGCAGTAGAAACACGGCTACAAGAATTCAAGAAATTAGTGTAATGGTAACAGATGCATTTTCAATGCTTATGAACTGTGCTAATGATATGATGAACTATATTAATAATAAGGTTTTAACTGATTATGAGAATTATGTGTCTAGTGGTATCCAATATGATGAAGATTCTATATATATCCATGAAGTAATGGGTGACTTTGAGGAAAAATCCAATAAGTTAAATGATACAATGGCTAGTATGGTAGAATCTTTCCAAGGAATCTCCAAAGCAATTGAAGAAAGTACGATAGGAGTAACAAGTGTAGCGGATAACACTTCTGATTTAGTAAAGAAAGTTGGAGATATATCTGATGAAATTTCAAACAATAAAGAGATAGCTGACACATTACTAAAAGAAGCAGAGAAATTTGTGTAATTATTTATTGACAATAAGGACTTGATTTGTTAAAATAATTTCGCTGATGCAATCTGCGTCAACGAAATTATTTAAGTGCTGCCATGGCTCAGTCGGTAGAGCGTCGCCTTGGTAAGGCGGAGGTCGGCGGTTCAAGTCCGCTTGGCAGCTTAGTGTGAAACCCTTGTGAATACAAGGGTTTTTCTTGTTTTTAAGGAATGATTCGTGGCTTGTTTCTATGTCTTATTCTATGTGTTGGGGACTATTTGGGGACTGAATAAAGTCAAAAATAAAACAAAATACTTAAGCATTTCGTTTGAAAGCATCTTCTAAGGCGTTTGAAGCCTTTTCATCCATCTGTTTTAAAGCATGTGCGTAAATATCCATAGTAGTACTTGTTTGAGCATGTCCTAGACGTGAGGAAACGGTCTTGACGTCAACATTCTCTGCAATTAGTAGCGTAGCTGATGTGTGTCTTAATCCATGCAAAGTTATCATTGGAAGTTTGTCTTTTTCATTTTCAACAGTATTATTATATTGTGTCAGTATCTTTTTGAAGGTGGCCGTTGGTGTAGACGGATACATCTGTCTGCCGTCTGTTTGTATGAATATATGGTTAGTACCGTTCCATTGATCACCGATTGATAACTGGTATTTATTCTGTTCTATCTTCCAATCCTTTATTAGCTGCATTACGAAGTCTGGTATTTTGATTGTACGGTTTGATGTAGCTGTCTTAGGATCTTTAGTTATCACTTGTCTATCTATATGAGAACTTGACTTGTTAATTCTAATCGAATTAGTATCGAAGTCTATATCGTCCCAAGTAAGAGCAACGATTTCACCTCTTCTAAGTCCACCAAATAAAGCAATATTAAATAGTACTTTAAACTGTAAAGGTATATTTCTTGATTCTGTATATTCTGAAACGTTGTATTCTTCATGTTGCGGGCCTTTTCGCTTGTGAGTCTTATAAGTAGTAGAGTAGTACATATTAAGAGCATTTAGAAAGGATTGTGTCTGCTCAAAGGTAAAGTATTTGATATTATCGGAAGTAGCCTTAGCCTTAGGTACAGTAACACGATCACATGGATTAGATTCTATAAGCTGCCACTGTACTGCAGTTGATAACATGCTGCTTAATACAACATGGTCCTTCTTTATTGTTGCAGGACTATATCCTCCTGGTTTACCATCAATGCGAACTCCATCTTCAAGTAAATTGTTATAGAAACCCTGTAGATGCAATGGTTTAAGGCTTGTTAGTTTGATATGGCCAAGAGCAGGCAGTATACGAAGCTTTAGAATATCGCAATAGTTCCTATAAGAGACTTGCGTAAGATTAGTCTTGGCGTATTCTTCAAGCCATCGTTCAGAGTATTCTTTAAGTGTAAGTTTGTCCCCAGATAGCAATTTACCGTTCTTAACTCTTTGCTCAAACTCGAATACGAACGCTTCTAATGCTTTTTGTTGTTGTTTAGATGTCATATTAGGATCTGGTGTAAATGTTGTCTTTTCTCTAAGCTTTTTCCCATGGATATCGTAGCCGTTGCTGACGGTGATTGTGTACGATTTACCACGTTTTTCTATTGAGGCCATATAATCATTCCTGTCTAAAAGTATATTAAAAGTAGTTA
>NZ_CBDLAM010000250.1:0-2455 GCF_965301125.1 Anaerosporobacter sp.
GTGATTACTATCATACATGCGTTGCAAAATTAATACTAGACATTTATTCTAATATATGGTAAGCTATATACTGAAGTTTACCTAAAAAACAGGTTTAAAGAGTCAGAATATTCTGACTCTTTTTTGATGCTAGTATAGCTGCTTAGACAAGAAACTGAGAAAATATATACTGAGTTTCGCAATTGCCTATAACTACATATAATAAGGAGGATACATATGGGACAACATGAACTTAAAAATGAATTCTTATCTATTACTGTTAATGACTTTGGTGCTGAACTAAGTGCAATCGTTTCCACACAAACAGGACAATCTTATCTTTGGAATGCTGATGAGACTTACTGGAAACGTCATTCACCAGTTTTATTTCCGATTGTAGGAAGCCTTAAAGGAAAGAGTTTTCACTACAATGGAAAAGATTATCCTATGTCACAACATGGCTTTGCAAGAGATATGGAATTCGAATGTATCGAAGTTACTGAAACTTCAATTAAACATAGACTAACGTCAACGCCTGAGACAATGAAGCAATATCCATTTTCATTTTGTCTTGATATTACATATCAATTAAGTGGCAATACCATTCAAGTTATTTGGGATGTTACAAATACTGATACAAAAGAGATGCATTTCTCAATTGGTGCTCATCCAGCTTTTAATTGCCCTCTCGCACAAGGAGAAAAACAAAGCGATTATTACCTTCAATTCGATACAACAAATCCTTTATCTATTCGTAAAATTAACGAAGATGGCCTTGTGAAGGAAGGAGATACGAAACTTCCTATCGATGGCTCACTTTTATCAATACATGAACATCTATTTGATGATGATGCTTTGATTATTGAAGATAATCAAGCACACTCTGTTGCACTATTAACTCCAAGTAAGAAGCCTTATGTAACAGTAAACTTTGATGCTCCTTTGTTTGGTCTATGGTCTCCTGCTAAAAAAGATGCTCCTTTTGTCTGTATTGAACCTTGGTATGGACGTTGTGATAGTGAGACTTATGCAGATACTCTAGAAAATCGAGTTTGGGGAAATCATTGCAAACCGGGTGAAACATTCCACTCTTCCTATACAATAACCATTGATGATATCTAATTATTATCATATTTATATTAATATCTTAAAGATTATAGGTATATTTTCCTATATCTTTTTCTTTTTGCTACATTTATTTTCTTGATTTCCCATATTTTTCTTGCTAAAATACTCCTATACGATTAATTTGTTATGAATTAAATCTATTCTATTTAAATTTTGAAGTACATAAGGAGTGGCGTCGTAATGAAGTCCAAATTAAACACGATATTAATAATTTTTTCAATTATTCCATTTGTAATCATTACAACGATTACTTTATATTTTTACGGAAAAAAAGATCAATCGGATCGTATTAATGAATTACAATCCAATGCCAAATCAAGTTCTGAAACCATCACTCGTCTTTTAAAGATGCAAGAAACAGAATTGTCCTTTTTAGCAAAACAAAATGATCTTATTAACTTCTGTTCCATTTCACAGAATGCTAATAAAACCGATTATCAAATTCTATATACAGATTTACAAAAGGTTTTAGAACAAAAACTAAACCTAAATGAATATTACCAAATACTCTCCATATATGATAAGAATGGAGTCATCATAAATTCTACTAAAGAGCAAGAAATAGACAAAAAAGATTCTGCTCATCCTATTATTCAACAGATTAATAAAACAAAGAATGTTGCTTGTGCCTCGCTTTCATCCGATTATTATCCTAACTTAAACGCAAACAATCCCCACTTCGATATTGGATCACCAATCTTTCAAGATCAAAGCAATAAAATTATTGGTTATATCATACTCACAATAGATGTCAGGCTCTTTGATGAATACCTTAATAACCTCGAACTAGGACAATCCCATTTTGCATCTATAGCAGATACCAATGGTAATTATCTCTTCTCTCATAATTTTGAATCTTCACATGAGGATAATTCCACATTTGTTTCAAAATTCAAATCTGCTATAAAAGAGCAGCCTTCTTCTGGACATTTTAGTGTAGGAAGTAGGTTTAATAAAGATATCTATTCTTACTATTTAATTGATGATTTAGACTGGTACTTTGTTGCTTCACAAAATATTAATTTTTCAATAACTGTCTATTCCTATGCTATAACGATTGTACTTATTAGTATTACTATTTTACTTATTATTATCTTAATTTCTAGCAGAAAGATTGCTAAGAGCTTTACAAGTCCTATTCTAGATCTTCGTGATTGCATGCAACAAGCTGCTGATGGCGACTTGACTGTATTATGTAATGTGAAGACAAATGATGAATTTGGTGAACTCTCACGTAGCTTTAACAAAATGCTACATATTATCAAATCAAATTATGATGAGCTATCCTTTGTACATAAAAAACTTATGGTAAAAGAAGAACAATTACGCACTAACTATGAACATATTG
>NZ_CBDLAM010000250.1:2465-4199 GCF_965301125.1 Anaerosporobacter sp.
TATTGAGTTTCTCGCTTATCATGATTCCCTCACCAAACTGCCGAATAAGGCAGCCTTTTATGATTACTTAAATATTACATTAAATTGCGAGCCTGGTAGTACACAATCACACGCAATATATTTTGTAGACCTAGATAACTTTAAGACAGTTAATGACACTCTAGGCCATGACTATGGTGATGAACTATTAATACAAACCGCAAAGAGATTAAATGGTTATATAAAGAGCGATGATTTACTAGCAAGGGCTGGCGGCGATGAATTCTTAATATTCAAAACAAATATTTCAACACAAGAAGAGGCCCTTAGCTTTGCAAAAAATATACTTTCTACATTCAAAGACCCAATTGATATTAATGGTACCTTCATATATATCTCTATGAGTATCGGTGTATCCTTGTACCCAATAAATGGAATTCAGTACAATACCTTAATCAAGAATGCCGATATCGCTATGTACCGTTCAAAAGATACTGGTAAGAATCGTCTTACCTTGTTCAATGAAAGTATGCAATTAGAAATCAGTAGACATTCCAAAGTAACCGAGGTTTTAAGACATGCTATTGATAAAAAAGAAATTTATCTCGTATACCAACCACAATTTGATCTAACATTAGAGCGAATCATTGGTTTTGAAGCTCTTATGAGAATAACGAATCCTACAATGGGCAAATTATCTCCTTCGGAGTTCATTCCTATCGCAGAAGAAAGTGATTTGATTAATGAACTAGGAACCTGGGCTTTACGTGAAGCATGTAGATTCAATAAACACCTACAGGATAACGGTTTTCCCTTCTGCACAGTTGCAGTTAATATATCTACAATACAACTGAATCAGAAAGGCTTTGTTAATCTTGTGGTCAATATCTTAAATGAAACTGGTCTTGCTCCACGGTACTTGGAACTTGAGATTACAGAGAGTGCAATAGCCTCCTCAATCCATGATGCTGTTTCCATATTAGATAAACTACAAAGTTTAGGTATTCGTATTTCCCTTGATGATTTTGGTACTGGCTACTCTTCTCTTAATTACCTTACTCAGATGCCTATTGACACACTTAAAATTGATAAGGTATTCATAGATAAGATTAACTTAAATAAGAAAGATAACTTCGTGGCTGAAGCCATTATCTCACTGGCTCATAATCTAGAAGTAAAAGTTGTTGCTGAAGGTGTTGAAGACAAAGAGCAATTAATCTTACTAAGAGAAAAACAATGTGATCTTATTCAAGGTTATTTATATAGTAAACCACTTAAACCTGAAGATTTGATTCAGATACTCTAGCTTAAGTAAGCAAATAAAAAAACAACTTTTGTAGCTGCTATCATATGTGAACATGTATCTTACATATGATATTCAGCTTATAAAGTTGTTTTTAATAGTACACGATGACATTTCATTTTCTTAATAACTAATTGACTGCTTATTATAAAACAGCCATGTACATACATCTTTAACTTGTAATTACATTACAGCGTATTTTTTTAATGTATTGAAAAATTCTTCATCATATCCGTGGCAAGATACGGTTAGAGATTTTTGAAATCCCATGCTTAGAACTCCTAAAAATGATTTTGCATCTACTATAATTCTTTGATAAACTACATCAATATCAAAATCACATTTCTCGGCAGCTGCTACTAAATCTTTTACATCTTCTGGTGCCTGTAATTTTATTTCTACAGATTCCATATTCACGACTCCTTTAACTAATGCAATAGAAAGTTGTGGCA
>NZ_CBDLAM010000250.1:4209-4538 GCF_965301125.1 Anaerosporobacter sp.
CTCTACTGCAAAAATATTTCTTTTCAGTTTCTTTCAGTTAATGGTTTATTTATATCATATTTACATAAAATAGTCAAACTCTAACATGACAAAATTTTCTATCGAATCTTAGACAAATTGTACGAAATCACCAATATTAATGTTATTATATATTACCATTTTGAAAATCATGCACAATCAATACTTCTTTTGTATCGGCCCGGTACCCTCTTTACGCACATTATGGGTTTGATTTTGGTTTTCTACCTTAGTTCTATTGGTGACACTATTGAACTTCTCGTTCTCTCTTTTAGCTTCCATCTTCATTGTTTCTTTCTTATTCATATCAT
>NZ_CBDLAM010000251.1:0-4527 GCF_965301125.1 Anaerosporobacter sp.
TTCTTCTCATGCTCTTTTTCATCACGTTTTATAGCCTTCAAATGTTCTTTCTCAATGGTATTCAATACTGAATCATCAAATTTATCATTTTTAGATGTTCCTTCATACCAACTGCAAGAATCAAAATATTGCTGTAAGTATACATTCTCAAACTGCCGTCCGTGTCTTGCAAAGATTTCATTCCGTGCAACCCATAATTGATTCGTATTAAAACAGGTTAAATAATCTATGGAATATAACTTAGTACTACTCATTGGCAATATATATTCACTTGGATTATAATGAATATTTTCCTTTTCAATTTGAATCGACTTTTCCATTAAGGGTAAATCATTTTCCATCTGTTTATACTCATTTGCAATCTTTTCATTCTCATAATAATAAGATACATCTGTCGGATAAGATACACTATACAATGTATCATCTGAATATGATAAAGGAGTTGCTTCAAGCCCATCAATCGTATCGATTTTACTTCGATAGTAATAACATAAAAATCCCATGTCTTCGTTAATTTCGTAAGAGCTTTTTTGATAGAAATAAAATCCATCTTCAAATGAACGTACTACATATTTATCCTTCCAAGATTCTGGTATGGTAACTGTTATCTCTTGCCATGTGTATGTATTTTCTTTGGTAACAATACCTTCATTAGTAGATTGATTTTCATTCGTATCGATATCTGTATTGCTCTCATCTATAGTTTCTATGTTTTGGCTATTCGTCTGATCATTGTCTTCTTGTAGTAATTCAGTGTTCGCATTCTGACTTGTTGTCATTTTTCCGTTATTCTTTGAACAACCACCTATAAACATTAACAGAGAACAAATCCCAATTAATCCAAGTAGTCTATTTTTCTTCATAGTTATCTCCTTTTTATTTTAATGAATCAACAAATCCTTTTCCATATATTTTCATTATACGTTTATTAATTTCCATATGTCAAACTTATATTAATTAATATTTTCTTACGGAAATCGACATTAGCTAGTTTTATTCCTTCAAATACCGATTAGATTTTCATAAAATCCTTAACACTATAATTCAAAGAGTCTTTTAGATGTACTTGCACTAAATAAAATTAGCTTTCTGCTCAGTATATACCGAGCAGAAAGCTAATTTTTTTACTTCATTATCTATGAAGTCCTGTCAACATCTCAACAATTGTAGGATCATAATGAGAGAAGAAAAGGCTTGTTTCTTCATCAAGTTTTTTGATTGTGTCCATATCTGCTTCACCCAGTACGAAATCAAAAACATTCATATTTTCAGCCATACGCTCTTTGTGAGTTGATTTCGGAATAACTACAACATCACTTTGTAACAGAAAACGCAACGCTATCTGTGCAACGCTTTTACCATATTTATTACCAATATCACACAGTACAGGATTTGCAAAAAAGTCCTTGTAACCTTCGGCAAATGGTCCCCAAGACTGATGCTGTACACCATATTTTTTCATATATTCGTGAGCAACCTTCTGCTGTTGGAATACATGAGTTTCCACCTGATTTACAGCAGGAATTACTTCAGCAAACTGACAGAGGTCAACAAGCCTGTCAGGATAAAAGTTTGACACACCGATTGCACGAAGCCAACCTTCTTTATATGCCTCCTCCATTGCACGATATGTGCCATAATAATCGTTAAATGGTTGATGAATTAATACAAGGTCAATGTATTCTGTTCCTAATTTTTTTCTTGATTCTTCAAGGGATTTTTTAGCATTTTCATAGCCACCATTTGAAATCCATACCTTCGTTGTGATAAAAAGCTCCTCACGAGGAACAATGCAATTATTAATCGCTTTACCAACAGCCTCTTCATTTCCATAAGCTTGAGCTGTATCTATAAGACGATAGCCTGTATCTATTGCATCAAGTACACATCTTTCGCATTCTTCATTAGATATCTGGTACACACCATAACCAAGTTTTGGCATTTTAATTCCATTGTTTAAAGTTATATATTCCATACAAACCTCCATTCATAGATGACAAAAATTGTTCACCCTTACCATAGACTTCTCGCTGTATAATCTTCAGGATTGACGACTACTTCAAATTCTAGCATAATATATAGTGTATTCTAAATTGTCGTATTTAGAATACAAATTATCTGCGGTACTTCAACAATCCTTCCGATGTGCAGTATTTCAAAGAAGGAACGGCACAAGCAGAGATTTCAGTATGGTGAACTCTATCATAGGAACTAATGAAATAAAGAAAGGACCGTATTAACAGCCCACTTCTAATATATGATACTTAATAACCCGTTATTTACGCTTGTAAAAATCCAAATGGATCATCTTCAGAATGAATAAAATGCATTAACATATAGGCACACATAATAGATACATTCTCCTCTTTTAGAATACGCTTGCATTCTTCCCTATCTGCTAATATAACTTGGATATCTTCAGATGCTTCTTGATATAAATTAGTTGGTGAACCACTTAAATATCCAAAAACCGTTGCACAGGATTCATCTGTCATTCCAACTGTAGTAAAGAATGGTCGATTATACATAGATTTACATTTTACTGGAGTAAGAGTCAGACCTGTTTCTTCAAACATCTCACGTATCGCTGTTCCTATGACATCTTCTCCCTTTTCTACTAACCCCGCTGGGAATTCGTAGATGAAATCATTGATTGGATAGCGAAATTGTCTTACTAGTGCCACTTTATCCTTATTCTCTCCATAGATTCCATAGATAGCAACTCCATCTGGTGCATTCTTACCTGTTGATATCTTAAGTTCCTCCACCTTTTCTCCTCTTGATGCTAGAAAATATTTGGAAACTTTTCCATCTCTATGTTCTGCATCTAGTTCATATAAATTAAGGAATCTATTTTGTGTTTGTCTCTTAATGCTCTTAACTCTACTCATTACAATCCTCCAGTCACGTTGTTTAAAAAGCTGCTAATACTTAATTCTATCGATCCAGCTGAAGATATTTATCAATTTCTTTAATAGAAGTAAGCATAGTTTCAAATTTTTCTTTCACAGCCTTGGTACTCTTCTCATTATTATGTATTGTATTTGCCGATTCTTCTGCGCTTGCATTAACTTCCTCACTTGTTGCAGATAACTGGCTTATGTTATCAACAATATTATCGTTCGCTACCTTTAAATCAGATATCATCTGATCCATTTCACTCACACGATCCGTTAATATTGAAACATGTTGATCAATTGTTTCAAAGCTTTCAGATGCTTTCACTACAAGATTATTCTGCCTATTTGTCGCTTCTAATGATTCATTTACTTTTAGCACAGAATCTCCAGCGTTTTCTTCCAATTCAGCAATAAGAGCTGCAATCTCCTCTGTTGATTTTTTTGTCTGTTCTGCTAACAAACGAATCTGGTCCGCTACCACTGCAAATCCTCTGCCTGCTTCTCCTGCACGAGCACTTTCAATTGTTGCATTCAATGCAAGCAAATTAGTCTGATTGGATATCCCAAATATTAAGCTAGCTATCTCTTTCACTTCTTTTGTTTTGCTTTGTAATCGTTCCATTGACTGCGTTACGGATTCATTTGTATTACCAATTATGTCAACTTGTGCTTTCATGTCTTTCACAACTTCTAAGCTATTAGAGACGACCACTTTTGATTTTTCTGTTGATTCCATCATTTCTTTTGACACATTTGCTGTTTTTTGTATCGTCTCTTGTATGCTTTGGGTCATTAACGTCTGTTCCTCAATACTAGTAGCCGTCATCTTAGTACTTTCTAAGATTTCATCCATGGCACTAGTAACAAATTTTGAAGAATTATCTAAATTCGTTAATTCATTGTTTACTTCAATTGCTTCTTCCTCGACTGTTACCGATATATTATAGACATCTTCGAAAATCTGTTGTTGTAATTTTTCTCGATCCTTAGCAGAATGTATCGCATCATGATTATAATAAACAGATATCCTTCCTACTATAATGATAAAAATACTAATTATTCCTGCAACACCACAACACATCAATGTAACAAGCATTGATTCGGAATAGAATTCCTTGAATCCTAAAATAATTCTAATTACACACAAAAGAGTGATATATATATTTATAGTATTTATGTATTTTTTATTAAAATAAAGGAGGTTGCTTATTGCTATTGGAAATGCATACATGATAACAAAAGCATTATTAGCTGTTATTACCAAATAACCACATGCTAATAAATACAAAAAATTTGGTATGAACAATAAATATCTTTGATACGGATTCTTAAAATATAATACCCAACCAACAACCAAACTTAATCCCATCAATATCGACGGTATAATAACTTCAATTGGTTTATCCATATGGTTTGTTAATAGTTGAACCATCATACCACCTGCAACGATTAATGACATAATTGTTACAATTGACACACAAATTAAGTTGTTAAGTTGTAAGCGTTTTTCCTTTGAATCATATTTTCTCTCCTTGATTGCTACATTTTCCATACTCACATCGCACCTCAATTATTTTTTATTATAACTGAATTTTATTTCAGCATCTAATAATAGATAGTATCACTT
>NZ_CBDLAM010000252.1:0-4478 GCF_965301125.1 Anaerosporobacter sp.
TACTGTAATGTTTTGGCCACCAAAACCTCTACAGCCATAATAATCTTCACCTAACAACCAGAGATAATCGTAACTTTTATTCTGATAAGTGTTTTTTATAAATATCATCTAAAAATAAAAGACTTTTTTTCATATATAGTTGGTTCCTTATTAGCCAAATAGTATTCTGCAATAGCATCCTCCAAGTAATTATAGAGATCATCTTCCGTATATGCTAAATGAAAAATATCGCAATCCTCATCCGCTATTTTTCCTTCTGAATATCGCTTTGCATAATTACCATTATCCTTAATATACTCTATAACTTATTTCAATTTTTCAATTTTTTCTTGCCCAAAAATATCACTATCTACTAATGTATATTTCAAAAAATCACAAAACCAATCAAAATTATCATCCCAATTTATATTTCCATTGTCCATGGCTTCATTTCTAAGTTTTTCAGCTTGTCTAAGCAATTCCCCTTGTAAATAATCCGCTTGTCCCTGCTTTGGCACCCAGTTCTTCCAAATATACTTGCATTCTTCGAAATGTATTTGTTCATAACTTTTAATACCTATGTGCTCTACAAATTCATACTGTTTATTCCAATCAATATCATCTGATCGTTTTGCTAATTTTATATTTTGTTGATCATTAATAATATTGTCAACTGTTACATATTTTAAATCTAACTCTATATCGGAAATTAATTTGGCTGGAATTCTCAAAGTAGAATCATTCATAATCTTCCGTAGTTTCTCAGCTTCAATTTCACTCAATTTGCTATAGCAACTTCTTTGGGTTGCCTTTTTTCTTATCTTATCCTGTAATGATATATCCTCATAGTTATATAATTGTAGCAAGTATGGTAAGCGGCTCCACGAAGATTCATTTAATAACAAATTAACCAAATATCGCTTTGTAAACTCATATTCACAATTTAAGAAACGTTCATAAATTTGTTTGGATCCATACCGAATTTCATTTGAACGAATTGCATTATATGCACTTTTGGCCACCGAAATTCTTGGATCCATAATATATTTCCAATATATTGACTCTCCATCTGTTCCGAGACAACTTCCTAGAGATTTTAAGGTATCTCTAACTTCTTTTTCATTGTAGGATTGAAGATAGCTAATAATATCTTTTACGTTTTCCTTATTTCCATTTTCACCAATTCCCAATATTGCAACTCTGGTATATTCTGTTTCTAAATGTTCTATATAATAATTGATAATATCTATATCTGTATGTTTTTTTATTATATAACATACTGTTTCGCGAAATCCCTTGGAATTGTCTAATAACAATTTTTCTATGCCTGCCCAATTTTTCTTTAATATAGCATACTTACGGTCTAACGCTTTCCTTCTAACAACGGCACTTTTATTCTGTAAATAAACATCAATCTCATTCAAATCACATATGTAATCATCTAAAATTGCACTGATAATAATTGTTTTGCAGTTACTACTATTCTTTTCTCTTTGCAACAACTGTTCTGCTTGTTCTTTACTTACAATTTTTTCATTTAGTAATAAACAATATAGGTATTTTCGTACATGAAAATCATACTTATATATTTCATAAATTTTCAAATCAGAAATTTGACCTTTGATTTTTTGTACAATCATATATTCTATTTGCATAAAAACATCTAGATTTCTTCGTTCTCCTTTTTTTGCTTTTTCTAAAAATGGTAATGCAGCAATCACATTATGTATAGAGGAATTGCAAATGCTCTTTTTAATAATTCCACATATTCTATCTCTAATTGGTTGTACCCAATCATTTAGTCTTAAAAGTAAATAAGGGAGAGCTTCTGGATCTTCACTTAACTCCATAAGGCATTTTTCTCTTAAAAATCCATTTGGATGAAATGTTCCCAATCTAATTACATTCAAATATTCTTCTTGATTTCTAATATTACTCTTCAAATCTTCCAAGGAAATGAGTTCCCAATCGATATACCATTCAAGTGATGTATACCGGCGAAATTGTTCATCTAATTTTATTATCTGTATTGAACTCATATGACACAACGTTTTATTAATAGCCTTAGAAGATAAACTGATGATTTCCGTATCATCTGTAGCGAATGCCTGATATACAATGGCTATGTAATTCATTTTACCCTGATTAAGATTTTCAATTGCACTTTTTATGTTCTCTCTATATTTTATTTATCTGTCCTCTTCTTCTTTTAATTTTCTTTTCTTCCAAAACATAATCCACCCCCATTACGCTTACGTACCACCGATATTATTGGCTTTCATTACTTTTTTAATCAATGTGCTATACTCTGTATAGTTATTAACGAGTTCTTACTATTCATTGTAGATGAAATACTTATGTATTACCTAGTACTACATCCATAATTAAAAAACCAATTATATACATTGTAATTCAGATGTATTTATTTTACAACATATAAGCAAATTTCCATCTCCTTTTTTTGCATAAAAAGACACAAGTAGCGTTATGTACTACTTGTGTCTTTACGTGTCATTATTAATTTTCCTTAATCATCAATTTTTTATTATTTCAAATAATCTCCTACTGGGGATACATTATACTGTTTCTTGATTTCAATGATAACGGAACCATCATCCTGTGTACTTTCCAACAAAATTTTGTACTTTGTACCACTCTTATCAAGTTTCATTTTGTACTTGCTCACTTCTTCATTAACCATCTTTACCGCATAATCATGTGCGATATCTTCCTTCAACATAAAATGTAAAGTTTGTGTAATACATGCTGCTTTAATTCTTTTCATCTTATCTACCTCTTTCTAATATTTATATCAATGCATATAGCATTAATAATCACTTGTTACATAATCTTCTTGCTTATTAGCCACTGAAACATCTGTTCCATCCGCCTTAAGATGATAATAATCCCTTACTCTCTTCTCTATATCTTCCATAAATTCAGGATGCTGCAACATATAATCCTTTGTACTCTCTCTGCCCTGTGCCAACTTTGTACCTTCATAGGAGTACCAAGAACCACTCTTGTTGATTATGTTAACCTCCGCCGCAAGGTCAAGGATATCTCCTACCCTCGAAATTCCAGTTCCAAACATAATATCAAATTCCGCTTCTTTAAATGGAGGTGCAATCTTGTTTTTTACCACTTTCACTCTTGTACGGTTACCGATTCTCTCGCCACCCGCTTTAATCTGATCAATTCTACGAACATCCAAACGTACTGAAGAATAGAATTTTAGTGCTCGTCCTCCAGTAGTCACCTCTGGATTTCCAAACATAATGCCAATCTTCTCTCGAAGCTGATTGATAAAGATAACAATACATTTTGATTTGCTGACCACTGGTGTAAGTTTTCTCATTGCTTGGGACATCAATCTAGCTTGTAATCCCATATGTACATCTCCCATTTCCCCATCTATCTCAGCCTTTGGAACAAGGGCGGCAACTGAGTCTATTACGACAATATCAATAGCACCAGAGCGTACCATGAATTCTGCAATCTCCAATGCTTGTTCTCCCGTATCTGGCTGTGATATGTATAGTTCATCTATATCCACACCAATATTCTTCGCATATTTCGGATCAAGCGCATGTTCAGCATCAACAAATGCAGCAATGCCGCCTCGCTTCTGAACTTCAGCAACCATATGAAGAGATACTGTGGTTTTTCCACTGGATTCTGGTCCAAATATCTCAACTACCCTCCCTCTCGGAATTCCTCCTAATCCTAAAGCAATATCAAGACTTAAAGCACCTGTCGGTACCACTTCCACCTCTCCCATTGCATTAGGATCACCTAGACGCATAACTGCACCTTTCCCAAAATCTTTTTCTATCTTGAATATCGCTGCCTCCAAGGCTTTTTTCTTATTATCTTCCATCTTTTTCACCCTCCTTTCCAAATAAAAAAGGACTGCTTCACATTCGGCGAATCCTAGTGAAGAGTCCTACATATACACAAAATTACCAGAAGTTTGTTACATGATTATTTTATCATTTTTAAAAAATTTTCGTAAGTGTTTTTTTTATTAGCTCATCTTATTACTTTCAATGCCAAGTATAAAATTCTTTATATTCCAACTCCTTCTCATCTGATAGTAAATTTTCACCTATTCCTTATACGCACCACACAAAGCTTTACGATTATGTATTTCAAATTTTTCCCAAAGTCTCCTATACATTCATTTTTCCACTGTTCAAAAGTATCATATTCTGCTTTCGTAATTTGTATATATTCTGGAACGCAGCATGCCCCAGTTAAATATTCATAAGCATAGATGGAATCTCCAAATGTTCCTACCGATTCATATTGCCCTTTTTTGCTCATTTTATAATCTTTATAATTCATTAGCTTTCTCCAATACAAATAGTTATTAATATAAGTTATTCCTCATCTATACACGTAAAAATAGATGAATAGTAGTATTTACATATAATTCCTCTTTCTCTTTATTAATAAACCAGATTAACACCTTTACTTTTTCCACTATTTATGCTATA
>NZ_CBDLAM010000253.1:0-773 GCF_965301125.1 Anaerosporobacter sp.
TCATTAAAGAGCTCTGCTGATTTGTTATAATACTGGTAATGTCCCAGTTTTTCTATAATATCCACAAAATACAGTCGCTGTGACGCCTCTCTTATTGTACGGATATTTTCATAAATCCCATCTCCAATCAGCTGTAATTCTGAAATCTCTGTACTCTTGTTTTGCTGTATTAATATATTTTTGGTCCCATTGATTAAAAACACACTGATAAACAACATAGGAATGAAACCACCAATGATATATACGAGGAGCATTTTTTTTCTTATATTAAGCTCCTTCCTTATCCTTTTTATTATTTGATTTAGCAAAAGTTTCTTTCTTATCTTCACATTAAACTCCTTTATCAAAAGCTCCTACAATAGTTGCTTTATAAAACAAAAAAAGACAATTAACTTCAGCAAAGACGAAGCTAATTGTCTACAGTATGAAGCATCATTCAATATATAGGTTTTGTATATATCTAATCCCCCTTAAATTTCCTTTTTTGTATACATTTCAATGTGTTTTATTCTTTAATTTATTGGTAATATGTGTCATATATTACTTTATCATCTTCTCATTGTTTATGCAATATATTTATATTTTAAATTTATTATTTTTCATTTTTTGTTATATATGCACAATTATATATTAGTTAATTTAATGACCTTACTAATTGTTTTTATTTTTGTTTTATAGTAAATTTATATAATAGGTATTTTTATTCCAATTAGTTCAGTTAATTTAGAAAAATACACGCGCATGATTTAAGATTACAAAAAAGAGAAAACCTT
>NZ_CBDLAM010000253.1:783-4444 GCF_965301125.1 Anaerosporobacter sp.
ATCTAGGTTTTCTCTCAGTTTTTAATTAAGCGCGAGACGAGATTCGAACCAATCCATGCACACAAATTGGTAAAGGTTTGCGATTAGGTTTTTTCTTGATAAGAATCATTTTTTTGACTGCAATCGTCCATAAGATTGTATAAATAAATATCTAAAGGGCTTTTGACATAAACATTTCAAGTGGCTGTTCAAAACCGGGTATGTCAAGCACCAGACAGCCACAGTCTTTATATCCAAGCTTACGATAAAAATGTTGCGCATTTTCATCAACTTGTGTTGATGTCATAATCATTTTATAGCCCTGTTTAGACATTTCATCTTCCCAAAACTCCATAGCTTTTCGGCCATATCCTTTTTTATGATATGAAAAATCTATATAAATCATTGTTAAGAAAGGTGTATTATCCCAAAACATATTGAAGTGCAATATCCCAATCGATTTCTCTTCATCTAGAATAACATATCCTCTTTTATCAGTAACTTTTTTTAGAAATTCTGTCTCTGGCAAGTGCCTGTCAAGTGTATACCAAAATTCTTTATCTTCTTCCTCTACGTATCTTATCTGAAACATGTGTGTTCCCCCTATTCTTTTATTGGGCTCCATTAACTTGTTATTGCTAACACCATTCTATCATAAAAATCTGAATATAGATTATTACAATCATTTTAAATAGATTACAATAAAATAGAGCTTTCACAAAATTGAGAATATTTGTGGTAAGGTAACTCAATTTTGTAAATGCCCTATTCAAGTATTACTTATAATTTTTAAGTATTCGATAAATGGAACTTTCCGATAAATAATGCTCTTTTGATATTTCAACAACTGTTTTTCCGTTTTGAAAATCTTTATAGATTAACCTGTTTCTATTAGCTAATTCATATTTTTGACCAGAAATGCTTCCCCATTCTTTTCGGATATTAATTCCTGGAATGTATAAAAGGCCTTCTGGGATATATTTTCGAATTTCAACCAGTAACTCATCTGGAAAAACATTTAATGCATTTAAATATTTCATTCGGTACTTGCTCCTTATTCTAGTAATTATTTAGAATGCGGATTCTGTACTATTCATGAATGAATTGGCAAATCTATATATACACTCCACACGTATTTGCCTATTACAGAATCGCATGGAGCTTAAGCAAACGTTTATATTTCATTAATCTATCCTCCTCTAATGTGTATAGAATTAAATTTGTTTATCATCATTATACGTTTCTTGATTTGTGCAGTCAATCTTATGGAGGAAAGTGTAATCTCTACACTAATGAGAATGTGTACACCTAATTTCACCGACATGATAACGGTTACTCGTTATTTCTTCGAGTAAACGGTTAAATCATGTCATTTTAAGGATATAACTCAACGGAAAGTTTTAGGGCAAGTTCACCTTGTATAAATTTAGGTAAATCAAGGGATTGCGACATTTTTAATAACAATTTATAATAGATGATAACTGTTATGAATTTTATGAAAATCCAATCGGAAGTTATAGAGGTAGCAAATGAAATACGAAATAAGAGAAATAAAAAAAGAAGAATATGGCTTACTTGAAGACTTTATTTATGAAGCAATTTATATTCCCGAGGGAATGTCCAAGCCATCTAAAGATATAATTCTCATTCCTGAATTGCAGGTTTACATCGAAAATTTTGGAAATAGAAAAGACGATTATGGATTGGTTGTGACAATAAATCAAGAAGTTGTTGGGGCGTTATGGGCAAGAATTATGAATGATTACGGACATATTGATGATAAAACTCCATCATTGGCACTGGCTATACAAGAACCATATCGTGGTAAGGGAATAGGAACAGCCTTATTGAAAGAAATGATAAAAAATCTACAAGAAAAAGGGTATTCTAGCGTATCACTGTCTGTTCAAAAGTCAAATCCAGCATTCAGATTATATAACAGAATTGGTTTTGAAACTATTGGCGAAGTGATGGGGGAAACAGAAGAAGAAATTATTATGCGATATTGTTTATAAAGACAAATTCCGATTTGTGTATAGCCTTGTTTTTCACTCCCTTTCTGTTGTGTTTTTTTGTGAGTATTGGTGATTACACGAAATACAAAAACCCCCAAGCACTTGAAAATTCAAGCTTGGAATTCGTAAGCTTCGTACTATGCTCATTTTGTGTGAATAGGTAGATGAAAATCCAATCTATCAAACTTCCTTAATATATCCAAATTGGATGTAATATTATGAGTACCCCAATAATAATTTCCGATAGCTTGCTCAGCGACACACCATCGTTTGCCATCTGGGTGCGGGTTGTTTTGTTCAAATGCATTTAAGTCTTCCTCTGGTGCTAATTGAATCTCATTTGTATTTTGCAGTGTATTAATAATCGAATCCAGATTTATATCCACGACATGTTTAAGTTCTGGATAATACTTGCTATTTGGCGAACCAACAAAGTACACAGGAAATGGTAACCAAAAGGGCCATGTTACAGGGTCAAACGATTTCACTTCCAAAGATACAGGATCATAATCCGGGACACCATTAAGTAAAATTTGCCCACTCAACTTATACTTGTCTTTTAAAACCACTGCCTTGTGGTAGATATCACTGCTTTCGTCTGCATATTTGAGTATAAAGTCTGAAAGACGCTTGGTTACTCCAATATCAGCTTCCGTGGCTTTCTTTGGGTCGAAATGAAACCATGGCATATGTGCGAAATCATTGTTGCTGGGGATTTCTTGCATTCCCACCCAGCCGTTTTCCAACAAGTATATACCGGAAGCAAGGTATTTGATTATACCCATTATAATCGTATCTTTTGTACTGCTATCATAATCGCTTGTCGTGTCCAAATAATCTAATGCTATGCATACCGTATAGGGGGAAGAATTAGGGTTCCAATTATTACACTCAATGTTGTATCCAAAACCGCCATCCTCATTTTGATAGCTGGACAGAACCGAAAGGAAATCCTCACAGCTCCCATTCTCAAAAAGATATTTCCACTTGGTAAAGTCAAGCGGTCTTGGATTGCTATAAACCAATTTTCTTAATCTTATAAATTAATCTATAAATAATTTTTTCAAGGTCATTACCCCCATGTATTATATAAATAATCTTCGTTACAAAATCATAATACCATATTGACAAAAATAAACAACTAAATTTTCCCAATAATCTGTGTACACCTTTTATAAATATGTATCTCCTACACTTCCTAAATTGTGTAGACCTTCTTTATTCTTCTTACTGATACAGCAAAGGAAATCATACAAAAACCAAAGAGCTTAATCCTGGTGGTAATTTATCTTTGAAAGAATTGGTGAGCGGCTAACTGCAAGAGCAGTAACTTATTGGCTTAGTAAGTATTGCAGAGATGCAGGAGTTACATATAAAAGTCCTCATTGCACAAGAAGGACTACTACAAGCCGATTGAGCACAGCAGGAATGCCACTTGAAATGATTCGTGATAACCTCGGTCAGGTCGATGAAAAGACTACTCTTAGCTATATTTACGATCCAAACACGGAATAAGAGAACCTAAATATCATGAAAAAGAACAAAAAAACTATTGCACATACGTCACACATATCAGCACAACAAAAAATCCCTTGAAAATCAAGGGATTTAGCAAGCACGAGACGGGATTCGAACCCGCGACCCTCGCCTTGGGAAGGCAAACAACA
>NZ_CBDLAM010000254.1:0-4388 GCF_965301125.1 Anaerosporobacter sp.
AATTTTTTAACCTACAAAACTCTTTGTGCTAGGTGTAGCAGCCACGCTTGCTACAAGCCCCTTCGTAGGATGCAGTTCTAAATCAAATAATACAAATTCCAATTCCGTAGAATCCAGTGAAATTTCGGAGGACGAAGCAAATTCAGATTCTGTGTATGCTAAAGTGCAAAGTATAGACGGCAATAGTATCACTGCAATAAAAGGACAATTAAACACTTCGGTAGAAGGTAATGGTGCTCCTCCTGAAAAACCTGCCGATAACGGAAGTACTACCGATGGAACGCAACCTCAACCTGACGGAAATGCTCCAGCAGATATGCCTTCAGGATCTCCTGGTGGTAGTAGTTTTGAAGAAGGAACGGATACCATTACTTTCACTGTTACTGATGATACCACAATAACTGTTGAATTTCTTCAAGGTAGCCAAGAAGGTACCATTGATGACATCGCTGTTAATTCGATTCTTCAATTAACTCTTGATGATAACAATAATGCTACTTCTATCGTCGTTAAGAATCTTCAAAGTGGTAGTGGATTCGGAGGAAGCTCTACTGTAACAAACGGAACATCCGCCAATACAATTGATTCGGATTCTGAGATTTCCGATGAGAAATATACTTCCACAGGAGATGATGAGAATGCACTTCGTGTTGATGGTGCAACTGTAAGTCTTGACGGTATAACTGTAGAAAAAACAGGAGGTGAATCTTCTAATACAGAGAATGGTGACTTCTATGGACAGAATGCAGGATTATTAGCTCTTAATGGTGCTACCGTAACCATCAAGAATGCCACTGTTAATACTACCGCAGTTAACGGAAATGGTGTCTTCAGTTACGGAGAAGGAACTACGGTCAACATCTCGGACTCAACCATCCGTACAACCAAGAATAATTCTGGTGGTATTCAAACAACTGGTGGTGCTACGATGAATGCAACAAATCTTGATATTCAAACAGAAGGCAACTCAGCTGCTGCTATTCGTAGTGATCGTGGTGGTGGTAATGTAAACGTTACTGGAGGTTCTTATGTAACGAATGGAACAGGTAGTCCAGCTATCTATAGTACAGCCAATATTGTAGTTAGCGATGCTACTCTAACTGCTAACAATTCCGAAGCTGTTGTTGTGGAAGGTAAAAATTCAGTATCCTTAACTAACTGTAACCTAACTGGTAATATGGCTGGTACCTATCAAGATGGTGAAGAAAACATTCACTGCGTAATGATTTATCAAAGTATGTCTGGGGATGCTGCTATGGGTGATGCTACCTTCACAATGAATGGTGGTAGCATCACTTCCAAAAACGGAGACCTCTTCTATGTAACAAATACCAATTGTGATATTACTCTATCCGATGTTGCACTTACATTAGCTAATGATAACTTACTAACTGTTGCAGGTAATAATTCTAGCCGTGGTTGGGGTACTGAAGGATCAAATGGTGGTAACGTGAATTTTACTTCCGAATCACAAACAATGGAAGGGAATATAACTTGTGATTCCATCTCAACACTTAACCTAACTATGAAAAATGTAACTAACTTCAAAGGTACCATTAACACATCTGGAGCTGCTGGTACAGTATCCGTAACTATAGATGCTGACTCCACATGGACATTGACAGGTGATAGTTATGTAACCTCTTTTGATGGAGACTTAACTAGTGTGAATACAAATGGATATCACCTTTATGTAAATGGTGAAAAAGTAGCCTAATATATAGACCCCTCTGTTCATCTTAAAGTTCAATTTGGATAGATGAACAGAGGGGTTTTCTTTTAATTATTAATTGTAATTTTCCTCCATAAAATGGTATACTCTAATAAACTTACTACTTTATTACATTAGCAAGTTATTATATCAAATTAGAATGGAGGTTATTATGCACTCGATGGATAAAATCAAATCTCTAGTAGGAGATGACGCAACAGAAGAAGATTTAAAATTTGTAGATTGCTATGTCCATGACAAATTAGGTATCTTCATACCAAGTATGGGGCAATGCCTATATGCAATTAAACCGTACCATACACACCCTTCCTATATGTTTATCATATACTTTGATCCTGCTGCATGCAAGAATGTGAATATCGAGATTCCAAATAATCACTACTTATCTACTGTTTCATCCCCACTTATTAAGCACCAAGAAAGTGCCCAAGACTCTCACCACTATTACTGCATCCTAATAGACAAAGAATATTTTGAAAGTCAATATCTACTATACGCTTCATCAGTTCCAGAATTTAATTTTCTCCAATTCCCATTGTGCCATGACATATTAAAGACACTAAATATATTTACATTTGAAGCAGGCAAAGAGATGAAGAATAGTAATATTACACTTACTGCACAAAGTACAATTATTACTCACTGGTTAATAAGAAGTATTTTACAAGAAAACTATGATATGCGGGCAATTACATCTAATTACGTAATTTCACGTACACAACACTATATCGAACAACACTTAGATGAATCTATTACTGTCAAAACTTTAGCATTGTCAGCAAATATGTCGATTACTCACTTTAATCGGATTTTTAAAAAGGAACTAGGTATGACTCCAATTGATTATTTAATTGACGCTCGAATAACCCGCGCTAAGAATTTACTTCGAAGACTTGACCATTCCATAACAGATATATCATTAAAATGTGGTTTTAACAGTAATGCTCATTTTTCTTCTACATTTCAGAAAAAGGTAGGAATTACTCCCACTGAATATCGGAACTCTTATCAATATTAACATGATTGCATCTTTATAAAATAGGGTTTTATTTTGAAATATTTCTCCTTTTCTCTCTGCTATGATATATAAATCAGTAACCATTAATGACTGATGGATACATATAAACACAAATCAATATAAATCAATACTTAATAAAATGGAGGGAATCATATGACCAAGGAAGAGATCTTTCAACAATTAAATTCACATCCTGCCTTTCACGTTGCAACTGTAGAAGGTGACCAACCACACACGCGAGCTGTCTTACTATATCGTGCTGATGAAAATGGTATTATCTTTCATATAGGCCGTAGTAAAGACATATTTGCACAGATTACGGAGAATCCCAAAGCAGAGTTCTGTTTTAACTGCGAAGGTACACAGATTCGTATTTCTGGGGAGTTAACTATCATTGACGACAATAACCTAAAAGATGAAATCGTAAATCATCCTACTCGCACCTTTCTAAAAGCTTGGACTAATAGTGGCGAACTAGGTGATTTCTATCATTCTATGCAAGTTCTTTGTATGAAACATGGTAAGGCAACAACATGGACAATGGATACTAACTTTGCACCTAAAGAATATATTCAACTATAAAATACTTTGATTCTCAAAATATTTTTATTGACACATGCATTATTATACGTTATATTATTTTCAACAAGAAATAGTGACTTATTTAACTACTTTGCAAGGAATGTTAAAGGTACTTCAAAATTATGTAATTTTTGAAATTAAGTAGAAAGGTTGAACATATTTATGAAAACACGTATTATTATAGATTCCGCATGTGACATATCAAAAGCTGAGGCTGATCAATTAGGACTTGACTTCCTACCACTGAAAACATTATTTGGAAACGAAGAATATCTTGATGGTATTAACCTATCTCCTTCTGAATTCTATGAGAAATTAGTTGAGGGTGATTGCATGCCTACAACAAGCCAAATCTCTCCATATGATTTTGAACAATTATATAAAGAAATCAAAGATGCTGGAGAAACTGCTGTTGTTATTACACTATCAGGTAAATTATCAGGTACAAATTCAAGTGCCAATATTGCTTTAGAAGGCTATGAAGATTGTATTCATATTGTAGATAGTGAGAATGTATGTATAGGGGAACAAATACTTGTACGTGAAGCAGTACGTCTACGTGATCAAGGTCTTAGTGCAACAGAAATTGCTGACGAACTAAATGTAAAGAAAAAGAACGTTTGCTTACTTGCCTTACTTGATACATTAGAATACTTAAAACGTGGTGGACGTATATCTAAAACTGCTGCTTTTGCTGGTGGACTATTATCTATCAAACCAGTTATTGCAATTCAAGATGGAGAAGTTGCTATTTTGGGAAAAGCAAGAGGTTCCAAAAACGGTAATAATATGCTAATGGAATTAATCGAAAAAAGTGGCGGTATCGACTTTACAATGCCTCTTACACTTGGATATACAGGTCTAGATGATTCACTACTTCAAAAATATATGAAAGACAGTTCTCACATCTGGCAAGGTAACATCGAAAGCCTTCCAATAAGTACGATTGGAAGTACAATTGGAACGCATGCTGGACCTGGCGCCATTGCTGTTGCATTCTTTCATAAATAATCAATAAAAAAATGAGGCATTGCCCAATGTCATTTAGTTAAGAAT
>NZ_CBDLAM010000255.1:0-4083 GCF_965301125.1 Anaerosporobacter sp.
TATGTATTTTAACATACTCTACTCTTGAGTCATTCTTAACTAAATGACATTGGCCTTTTACGGCTACTTTTCCTTCTACCTCTTTACTTAATAGTTATTTAATGTCATTCCATAATAACTAAGATTACCTGCTTCATCTTCTGCAGTAATTAAAATTTCATAGACACCCTCATCTAGTTTTGAGATATCTAGCTGTCCTAATTCTCCTCCTTCTACCTGTTCTGTACCTTGTACATCTATAGAATAATTTTCATCTCCTTCTTTGCGATAGCTGATAGAATATTGCTTTAGTATGCTTTCATCTTTAATTGTACCAATAAAACTAATGTTAGAACCGAGATCTGCATCTGCATTCGGTGAGGTAATTTCAATGGTAGGAGCAATTTTGTCAGAAGTATCAACCACTTGAATGGTCATTTCTTTTTCAGCGGAATTTCCATAGATATCAACAGCCTTTGCTACTATGGAAAGTGTTTCCTCATTTACTGGAATTAAGATTACTCTTCCAGGTGTATTTAATTCTACTTCTCCGTTAATATACAATTCAAATTTATCCACCCCATAATTGTCAATCGCATAACCATCAATACGGATTTCTTCTCCAACTTGGTAAACCTCTTTTGTTGTATTAATAAAGATATCTGGTATTTCACTATCAATGACAACTTTATTTTGTTTAAACTCACTTGTCTTGACAATACCAATTGCTGGCTTGCTATAAGTTCCTTCTACATCACGAACGACATATTTGATCAAATACGTTTGACCTATATCTACTTTATTAGGGAGTTGTCCCTCTGTCCACTCTCCATCCTTTATATTCTTGTAATAGAATAACTCTTCTCGAATTCCTTTATTATCGTCACTAGGGTGATCCTTGTCCTCAGCATTATAGCTTGCTGTCACCGTACACTTTGTTGCATCAGTTGTATCTTTTAATACTTCAACTTTAACATCAGCGGTAGGTCTGGTCTGAACACAAATATGACGATCATAGCCTATATTTCCTGACCAAAGGCGGTATTTATCTAATGCATCATTATCACCAACTGGGTTATCTCGTACTCTAAGTCTAATTGCATAGGCACCAGTTTGATCAAACTTCGTAATTGGTTCTGCTCCCTTTTTAATTATTAATTGTGTCTCATCCTTTGATTCACCAAATACAGTTGGGTCATATTCATATTCCCAATTTTCTTCGTATATTTCATCATTCTCTGCATCGGAGTAGTTCTTGATATAGTCAATGACATCATCACTTGTTATATAATCTTTAATCGTATAGTCTTTAGCCAATATACTATCCAAGATATATTGATTTGCATTGTCCATTGCTGAGTTAAGATTATCATTTTCCAAGAACATACCACCAGTTTGTGAGGTGCTAATAAGATCCAAATACTGATTATGGTTTTTTGTTGTCCCAAGCCCTATAAATGGTGCCTCATTTTCAAGTAGTGATTCTGCAATGCTTGCTAATTTCTCATCTTCTTCTAGTTCTGGAACAGAATCGTTACTTAGGTTAATTACAAAATGACTTGCATTCTCTCTCCACTCAAAACCATTAATAATGTCTGAAAGAGAACTTCCTTTCACTGTTTGCATAGTAATATTCTTAAATGTAAAATAAGATTGTTGACTACAAGCATGACTAGCATGACTGATTATTGGCCCAAAACCGTATCCATAATTATTATCAGGTAGAACATAGCTATCAATAATCTTTGTATCCCCATCAAAAACCGAAATAGTCTTTGCGTCTACCACTATTTTCAGATGATGATTTGAATACACATTTGGGATAGAATATGTGTTTAATATTTTACCAGCATTCTGTACCGCTTTATAAGAACCGTTTCTAAAACCAGATAAATTATTACAGTCTATCTGTACAAGTTTTAAACCAGCTTGTGTAATTAGAATACAAAAGCCTTTTATCGAGTTCTTTTCATCCGAAACTGTAGTGTTAAATAAGAAACCTCCACCTTCCATACTATGCCAGTCTGTCGCATCCCTTTGGATATCGAATTCAAATATTTTCTGTCCAGCATTATCATCTGCAACATATAGGAAGTCTTTCAAAGGTGCAACAGAATATCCTAGCATCTTAATATCAGTTTTGTTGTATATGATATGTTTCGCTAACGTAGGCAAATGCTGATCCTTATAGTTATAGTGGTCATACTCCTTCCAAGCAAATTGATCTTCTGCAGTTAACGTAGAAGTAGATACTGTACTAATTTTAGCATCAATATTATTATCCTTTAACGTTTGTTCTAACTCTTTTATTTTAGCACTATATGTATTAATTTTATCTATCGGTGCATTACCAATTGTAAATACGATGTCCGCGAATTTCTTTTTCTCGATATCTATGGTTGCCTCTGGTGCCGTATTTACAATTTCAAGACTTTTATCAGTCTCTTGCATAGCACTTGTATTGCCACGTAGATAATCAGCATCTGTTAATAGTTTAGGAATAGTATCTTCAAAGTATTCCTTAACCTCTAATTCAACTTTATACTTACCAACTTTCTTGGTTTCGTATGATAATTCTGTTGTTTCTCCTGTAATTGTATCTACAACCTCATCTTTACCATAAATCCCATCATTATTGGAATCGTAATAGATTGTCCAAATACGATTAGCTATGGTATCATTATCTGGCGAATAGGATAAATCTTTCGCTTTAATAGTTGCAATTCCATCTTTATTTCTTGTATATTCTTTCTTCTCTAATTCGAGATTAGCAATTGGAGGAAGATCCTCTACAATTGTGAATTCTTTTTGCTCTGTATATACTATATTTCCTCGTTTTACATCTATCTGTACAACGTAATTTCCTGCTTCTTTAAACAGCAACTCTTTTTTCAAATAAGTAGATGCTTCTTCATCTATTCGATACAGTTCATCAGCTAATACATTATCTTTATATATTTTCCAAGTAACTGTATCTTCTTTTACATAATTGGTGCTTCCAAGTTCCGCTAAAGTAATACTTACTTTACGGTTAACCTTTTGATTTCCTTCTACTGTTATACTTAATTCTGGTTTTAATATAAAGTCTATCAATTCAAAGTCTGCATCGGTTGCATTAATTTTTATAATTGAACCATTAATACATACCTGTTTAGCAATAATTCTTCCGTTTAAATTAAAATTATTGGCATTCACATATACAGTTCCATTTGGAGCATATAGTATGGCATTCATGTTAATTTCAGAACCATTTAGCGTGATATCTCCATTTTCAGCACATAATAAAATCCTTGAATCATCTGGTGTTGCAATAGATCCCACATTATAGGTAATGGAATCTTTGCTATAGATGATTCCTTTTCCAAGAAATTCTGTAGCATTAAATGTGGTTCGTCCATTCACATAAATAGGATTAATAACTGCAACACGATTACTATCAAACGTTTTATCGCTATCATAAGATTGGGCAGTATCTTTGATATGATCGTAAATCTCTTGGGTAATAAACGGCATGTCTATGTTCGAAGCATTCTCAACTTTGTTGTCTATTTGAAGACAGCCCTCTTCACTTGAAGTATTCGTAGTAATCATTCCACTCGCTTCTAAATCACCCTTAATTAGCAACGATGTTCCTTGGTAATAAAAATCTTTGTTAGTATGTACATCACCAACGATACTTGTTTTCCATGTGTATAGCGATAAGCTCTTGTCTCCGCCTGTATACACCGCGTATCCTAAACCTCTCCATTCCTCAGGCAATACAATTGCCGATCCTGAATTACCACCAGCAGGTGCTGTTTCTTCCTCATTCGTTACCGTTGAAACCTCGTTTGTTACGGTTTCGGTAAATGCTCTTTCTGGGATTGAAGCAACCACAGTAGAAATCATTAATATAAGTGCAAACATTCTACACCATGCAGGTCGCACAAGTCCCCTAGTCTTTGTTTTACCTCTCATAGTACTCCTCCTATTTGGAATTTATTTACATTTATATTTTGAATTATACTATTTGATACCAGATGTGTCAAACAACTTGTCCCTCCCCTATTCTGCATTTATTTACTTTATACACTCTAAATTTGCTTTTAATTTATTTGATTTGGT
>NZ_CBDLAM010000255.1:4093-4379 GCF_965301125.1 Anaerosporobacter sp.
ACAGGATTGTTAATTTAAGGCGTAAAAAAGAGGACTGTTCCTCATATACACCATCTATTAAAACCATTTAATATCCGATATATTCATTGGGAACAGCCCTTTTTCATTCTAAATCTAACTTCTATATTACTCCATAGATTGGTTTAGCATCCAGCATGCCTTACTATAGTCTTCAATTACTCCATCCATATAAGCCGATACAATAACAGCTGCTGCTTCTTCAGCTTTTACTTTAATGGCCTCAGCTTTCTTCTTAGCATATGTAAAGTCTTCTAATACATTCTTA
>NZ_CBDLAM010000256.1:0-4378 GCF_965301125.1 Anaerosporobacter sp.
TTTCTAATTGAAAATATTATCAATTTATGCAATAATAATAGTAAAGTTTATGTTGGCATAGGACCGAACGTTGATAACATCTCTTTATTATCAAGAAGTTATTATCGTGCTATGCGTGTAATGATTTTATCGAAGAATACGTCTAATACTTTTCTGGTTTTTGATAAACTTGATAGTAGGAAGATATTAATATCTGTCGATGAATCAAAAATCCTTAGAGAATATTATCGAGATACATTAGGAAATCTCGAAGATTATGATAAGGAACATGAAACTAATTATATTGAATTATTACAACGATATATTGCATGTGATGGAAGTATTCAAAAAATCGCTGAGGAAGAAAAATTACATCGAAACACGATTAATTATCAGCTGAACAAAATTAAAAAAATATTAGATAGCGAAATCAATACATTAGACGATAAATTCCGTTTGATGTTAGCGTTTCGAATTAAAGAGATATCTCAGTGAGGAGAAAAAACCGACCTCACTGAGATTTTTTAATTGGGTGCAAAACTCTACTACATTATCTTAGCTTCTTAGCTGACATACTATGACACAAAACACGCTACACACCTAAGTACTTCTAAGTGTGTACTTGCGGTTTCATCAATTAATGTGGAACCGCCCTCGATTCGGCATCCTGCCTCAGCTCAGGCTGGCTCGGCCTCCATGCCTCACCTTCCTAGGTTGTCTAAGTACACACTAAGAAGTACTATAGATGTTTCACTATTGTTTCTTAGTCATAGTATGTCAGCTAAGAAGCAAGTCTTAGTTATTAAGAGTTTTGCTTATCCACATTATATTATGAGAGTTTCGCAAATATCTGAGTAGAAAGACATTGAAAGGAGTAGGATATTATGGGTGAATCATGGCATGGTAAACTAGCAGTATTAAGTGATTTGATTTATAAAGTTTACTCTATTCATAACGTAAGCGATATGGCTAGTCGTTTCTTTGAGAGTTTGAAGATTTTTATTGAATTTGATGCTGCTGATTTATATCTATATGATGAGGAGAATGAGACATATCTACTGAGTAATTCGCAGCAGTATCATGGAAAAGATACCATGACAGTAGAAGAGTTAGGGCTAAATGTTGATATCCTTGCTAAGAATACTAATTTCGTATACAGAGAATCGGATTATCAACAGGAGGACTCGAAAGAACGAAGAAGATACATTCAAACATTGTATAAGGCAAATCAATTTCAGTATGCATTACATATAGTTCTTGCTTACGATGATAAGAGAATAGGTGTTATGAACCTATATAGGTACTTAGGAAACCATGACTATGAATATGATGATTTAGCTATTTGTAATATACTAAAAGAGCATCTTGCATTACGATTGTCATCTGAAGTGTGTGATCAAACAGGGATGAAGTATACCGTAAGTGAGGTCGTAAGCCGATTTAACTTAACTCCAAGAGAAACACAAGTACTTAAGAATATGTTAGCAGGTAAGGATAATTATCAGATCAGTGATGAGATGATGATTAGTATTTTCACAATTAAAAAGCACATTATGAATATTTATCGTAAATTAGAAATTAGTAGTCGTACTCAGCTGTTTAAGAAGGTAAAAGAATTTGAATAGAGGGCTATTGGACTCAAAACTCTATTTAGGTTTTCATGGCTTCTTAGCTGGCGTACTATGACACGAAACACGCTACACAACTAAGTACTTCTATGTGTGTACGTTAGGGTTTTTAAATGATACGGAAACGTCTTCGATTCGGCATCCTGCCTCAGCTCAGGCTTGCTCGGCATCCATGCCTCGCATTCCTAGGTTGTTCTGTACACACTTAGCAGTTTATTAAGTATTTTATGGCAGACATGTTGTTTTTTATACAAGTCAGGTCTATAATATTTACATTACTATAATATATATTATAGATAATTAAGAAAGGATAGAATAGGATGAAGAACTTTAAATTTAGTGAATTAGAATACATAAGACCTGATTTTGAAGCCTTCAAGAAAGATCTTGAAGTTGCTACAAAAAAAGTGAAGGAAGCAACAAACTATGAAATAATGAGAGAGGCGATGCTTGAGATTTTAGAGAAATCTGAGAAAATTGACCTCATGTGCACCATTGCAAACATACGAAACACTTTAAATACAACAGATGAGTTCTATGAAAAAGAAGTAGAATTCATTACAATGACAGCACCTACAACAATGGAAGCAAATATAGAATTAAATAAAGCGCTACTAGCAAGTCCTTTTGTTTCTGATCTTGAGAAAGAATATGGTAAACAATTATTAATTGGTATGCAAAGAGAAATCGATAGCTTTAATCCTGAGCTTGTTCCATATTTGCAAAGAGAGGGGCTATTAACAACGCAATATCAAAAACTTATGGCAACAGCGAAGATTCCATTTGAAGGAGAAACTTTGAATCTGTATGGAATTCAGAAGTATTTTGAAAATCCAGATCGTGAAGTTCGTAAAAAGGCATTCAAAGCATATTCAGACTTTTATCATGATAATGAAGAAGAGTTGGAAAAAATCTTTGGTGAGTTAGTTGAAATCCGTAATAAGATGGGAAGATGTCTTGGAGATGAGAATTTCATTAATCTTGGATACAAACAACAAGGAAGATCGGATTATGGACAAGAAGAGGTTGCCAAATTCAGAGAACAAGTTCGTGAAGAAATCGTTCCATTATGTGAAGAATTATACAAAGCACAAGCAAAACGTATTGGTGTTGATAAAGTTAAAGTATATGATGAAAAATTCGTATTCCCTGATGGTAATGCAGAACCAATGGGAGATGATGATTTCATGATTGATCAGGCAAGAGAGATGTATCATAATATTAGTAAAGAAACAGGCGAATTCATTGATTTCATGATTGAACATGAATTAATGGATCTTAAGAATAAACCTAACAAGGCTTCAACGGGATATATGACATACCTTACACCTTTTAAAGCTCCATATGTTTTCTCTTGTTTTAACCATACAATCTTTGATATGCAAGTTCTTAGCCATGAACTTGGTCATGCTTTTGCAGGCTATCAGGCAATGCGCCATCAACCAATTGCTAATTATTATACAGAATCAACAGATATTGCTGAGATTCATTCTATGGCAATGGAACAATTTGCTTATCTATATGCAGAGAAATTCTTTGGTAAAGATGCAGATAAATATCGTTTCGCTCATCTACAAGAGGCAATCACATTTGTGCCATTTGGTGTAGCTGTTGACGAATTCCAACATATTATGTATGCTAATCCAGATTTAACACCAAAAGAACGTACCTATGAGTGGCATAAGCTAGAACAAAAATATATGCCATGGAGAGAATATGAAGATGATGAATTCATGGAACGTGGTGGTTTCTGGTATCACAAGCTCCATATCTTCTTATACCCATTCTATTACATCAACTATACATTGACTACTATGGGTGCAATGGAATTTAAGAAACGTTATGCAGAGAATAAGGAAGAAGCTTGGAAAGACTACATGAAATTATGTAATGTAGGTGGAAGCTTAAGTTATCTTGAAACTTTAAGAAACTCTAATTTATCAATTCCATTTGAAGAAGGAAGCGTTAAGAAGGCAATATCTTATGCAAAAGATATTTTACTTGAGCAAATTAAGGAAATGTAATAATAATCCATAATAAAAGGGATTTTGCAAAGAGTCTATGACTCTTTTGTAAATCCCTTTAATATTTAATGTTTTTCTTAGAGTTTTCTAATCCTAGTAGTTTATCATATAGTTATTTTATTAGAATAATTAATGAGAGTAACAGGAGGATTTTTATGAAATTGTTAATAAAACAAAGAGTATTTTCATGGTCAGATACATATGATGTGTATGATGAATATGGTAATACTAAGTATTTTGTTAAAGGAGAAATTTTCTCCCTTGGTCACCAGATTCATGTATATGATGCGCGAACAGAACAAGAAATAGGAGTAATTCGTCAGAAGTTATTAACTTTTATGCCACGTTTTGAAGTGGAAATCAATGGTCGAACTGTTGGTGAGATCCAGAAAAAGTTTACATTATTACGACCTAGATATGAGATTGATTACAATGGTTGGAGTGTAGATGGTGATTTCTTTGGATGGGATTATCAAGTGCTAAAGAATGGACATCCAATTATGCAAATTGAGAAAGAGTTAATGCATTGGGGAGATACGTATTCTTTAGATTTCTTCAATGCTGAAGATGAAATTCAAGGGCTAATGCTTGTAATTGCTATTGATGCAGCAAATTGTTCAGATGATTAAGTTTTGTTTTTAATAAAAGCTTTGCAGTTAGTTTTTTAGGCTGTGAAGCTTTTTTAATATTCAAAAAGCTAAAGAGATACAAATAGGTATAATTACGACTTGTCTAATAGTTTTGAAT
>NZ_CBDLAM010000257.1:0-828 GCF_965301125.1 Anaerosporobacter sp.
CCTATATACCCAATAAATATAAACGGAATGAAGGCTATGGTGTAGTGTCTATTTACCTTTTTGGTTATCAGTAATATTGCTGAACATATTGCACTTAAAGTTAATGCATATAATAGCAGGAAAACAATACCTTCAAATCCGATATTAGCACCAAGTAATATAATTAATAGTCCATCTCCAATACCAATTTTTTGTCTAGTAATATAGCTAATACCCAATAAGACAAACCCCACTATTATTCCCCCTATTAGGCTAATAAGTGTAATTGGTTGAAAAACCACATAATTTACAATCACAATAACTAACCCTATTAGTAATGCAATATTTGATATCTGCTTTTTCTTGTAATCCACAATCGCTAGTATCCCCAAAAAACAAATAATTACAAGTTTAATAAACCATTCCATATCTATTTCCTCACTTCTGCTCTGTGATTATCGTTTACCACACCGTTTACAGGCTCGCCTGTCACCTATTTCTGACCGCTTAATCATTTCTATTGTCCGCTTTAATCCACTACAATTAGCATTACAATGATATCGGTTTCCTTGTTTGGTGATATAGTAATACTCCTGTCTAACACGCTCTGGTTTACAAATCTCACATGCGTGATATTTACCACCTGATGAGTTTCTTTGACCATCTAAACTACTTCGATTAATTTTAGTGATAGATAACTTAAGGTGTGTACAATCTTTGTTTTCATGATAAACAGTTCCTGTCTCTGCAATATATACATAATCCTCGTCTTCCTCTGTTTCATCATCTACATCAATATCGCTTAATCCTACAAATACTCTAACCTTGGTTTTCTGCTCTATATAAAAA
>NZ_CBDLAM010000257.1:838-4368 GCF_965301125.1 Anaerosporobacter sp.
ATATAAAAATCCTTAATAATAGCTAAGCCAATGGGAAAGTGTACTTTATACTGTACAGTAACATCTGCAATATTACTTTCTTCATCATAAGAAGATAGCAAAAAGTTTAAACCTTCCATCCCTCCTACAACACAGGACTTATTGATTATGTGTTGATCTACCACTCCTTCAAATTTCCCCTGCATTAAACCACTCGTAATTAGATACGTTGCGATTTCTCTTGTGTCTATTACATTTGAATCAGACTTATTTTCATCAGACGATTCTTCCCTAGATACACTCTCTTGCGGGACATTATCTTGAGAGGAATCAGATGGCTCGTTCTTCTCTTCATCTTCATAATTGGTAACATAGTCATATGCATATCCCATTTTTTCGCAAAACCTTGCAGTTTGTAAAAGTCCTAGTTGTATCTCTTGTTGTATACTTATTACTTGTATAAAGAATATAAAAACATACATGGCAAATATGAAGATTGGTAAAACTAAAGATGCTTCAACCGTAATGGAAGCTTTCGATGTTTTTTTGTTATTCATATAATATAAAGGTAGAGAGGGATATTCTTTCTTCTAACACGCGATTTTCAACCATATCTTATTGGATTTTTGCTTGAAGAGAGTTTCCTTTATTTGGCTAGATAGGGATTTCTAGCTTATGGTTCATGATTAGAATTGGTATACAATGATTTAGAAATGAGGACATACCTTATAGAATTTTATTAGATTTTGTTAGAAGAAAGAACATCCCACTCTACCTTTGTTTACCTCCTTATGATGATTACTATTGTTAATAGGCATCTACATCTTTTACTTTGAAGGAATAATATCCTTCTGTTTCTCCAATTATTTGTTTCATAAACGGGAATGTCGCGAACTTTTCTGGTATCTTCATATATGCCATTACCTCCATTCCAAAAACACAATTCCATAGATAAAATCCGGTCCCCAACATCTTTTGCATATTCATCTGGATTATATCCATGGAACGATAACAATTTTTTTTAGTTCCATTCAATAACAGTAGTAAACGTAGATAATTGCTATATGTAAAATCGCCAATTTTACCTTCACCTACTGGATACTTACTAGCTAGGTTTGTAATCTGACTTTTACTCATATTAATTAATTGATTATATGTAACTTTAAAGGTGGTCTTAGACTTAATGAATGGAACACTTCTACCATCTAATAAAGCATACGTATCTACTAATGCTTCTACCATCGACCATACAAACAAAATGACAACCTTAATTAGTGTTACTAGCGGTGCTAGACAAGTAAAACCCACAAGTGCTGCTGCCGTCGCATATGCTGTAGTATTCATACTTTTATCCGTATAAGCATACACGAAATTCATTAAGGTTCGCAGTAAAATAATCTTAGTTGCTACACTACTTAAGTTTTCCGTATCTGTCTTATGTCCTGAGATGATGTATTCTAGTTCATACTGTAAAGTATTATCCTGTTCATTACTTTCTTGACTATCATCTAATGCCTTTGTATCATTAACAGAATCTTTATTATTTTCTTTATCACACTGCGTATACTCACTAAAGAAGTCCATCTCATATTGATTCAACAACAGTTGTTCCACCAAATCATTAGCTACGCTATCATCTACAGCAAATGCATGGGTAATATCAGAATTATACTGATTATCCGTACACCCTTGTAAAATACTTTCACAGTCAGCTTCTGAAGCTTCTGCTTCAATACTTGCTAGCATAGACGGTAGGTTTTCATCTTGTATACTCCCTTTTGATATTGCGTCCATGTCCTCAACAACTAAACTTAAGCTCCCCTGTTTAAAAAGACTAAGAATATGGTCAACAGGACTTTCTACCTCTGGTTCAATCACAAGACTTGAATAATCAAATTTAAGATTAGATACCTGATATTCTGAAAGAAGGGTTTTATAGGATTGCAATTCCTTTTTCCAACCTTCAAGAGATTCTGACTCCTTATCAATTGCATACGAACTAGTTGAATATATCTGATCTAATATATCTTTATTCTTAATTAACGTAGGTCGCATTGATATCGCACTTGAAGCAGATAATGAGTTACTATCCTCTTGCTTTCCTATGTACTCTTTCATGTCCACAATATCTTCTTGTGCTTCTTTATATATTTCTTCACTAATCACTTCCTTCTTTTCTTCAACCACTTCTTCATATCCATCAACCTCTTTTGAAATCTCTTTACTCTTGCCTTCTATACCTGTAATTGTCTTAAGAGCTAATTCAATTTGTCCTACTGTGCTAAGTATTGCATCACGAATAGTGTCCCTCGTATCCTTTAACAAGGTTATGTACTGATTTCGATTTTTGGTCTCCTCCTGAATGGATGATGAAATTGTAGAAATTGCTTCTTCAACCTCTTTTAATCGTATCTCCTCTTCTGATTCGGTATGGGGAGAGTCTTCCCCTTCTTCCTTATCACCGTCCTCTTCTTGTTTTGTTTGACTTGCAATAGCTGCTTCTAATTCAGACTTTTCACCCTCAAGTTCTGCCTTTTGTTTTTCTAAACTTTCTATTGTTTTATTACACTTTACAGCTTTATTAGAATACTCAATACTATTTTGTATCGCTGCTGCTATATTGAAGTATTGATTTGCTAATGAGTTGTATATGATTTCTCTATTAATGCCCAGTGCATTTCTCGATGGAGATTCTGCAACAATTCTCTTTGCAAATGCATTCTTTACTCTTATATTACCCACTTTAGTAACACGAACACCATTCTCATCTGTATCAATGCCTTCTACTTGGGACATTAACTTTAGCATATCCTTACTCAGCTCTCCTAATGATTCTTGTGTCTCAAGTTTCTTCTTCATAATTTCAGATGTATCCTCAGAAGCTTCATATAGATTGAGTTTTTCAAGAACTTCCTGAATAATTTCTCCTGGTGCATTATATTTCATAAAAGATAGAACTTGATTTAGAAATAGTTCTCCTTCATAATCAGTAAGCATGGCTATATTACTTACTTCCATAGAATCCATTTCTACATCTTTAAGAGCTTCGTCCATATATGTACCTATTACTTCTACAATCTGTTCCTCTATGGTTTTATCCGATTCGCTATTCAGATTATAGCCAAATATACGGTATTCATCATACAATTCCCTTTGATATAACGAATAGAATGAATCAGCGCTTGCCGTTAATGCCGCTTCTCCCATTCCTTTTGCTCCGCTAATCCTAGCCGATTCAACAACGGTACATAGAATTGATACTACAAGTAACAATATTAAAGTAAGATATACAGTAATACTTGCCTTCTTTTCTTTGTTATATCCCATCAGATCTGTCCGTTGCCTTCTCAAATAAGCTATTTATAAACTTCTCTACTTCATCTTTAAATAAGATAACTAAGGCTATTAATATAACGATAATTAATACCAGTTCAACAACACCAAGACCATCTTCCTCCTTTACAAACCCTTTTATTACGATAATTAATACATTCTTCAAATATCGTCCACCTATCTTTTACAAATGCATAAATGCAGAAACCATTATAAAA
>NZ_CBDLAM010000258.1:0-322 GCF_965301125.1 Anaerosporobacter sp.
CTTATATATTTATTATTTTTGATTGAAATGGCATTTTTATTATCTCCATCTTTATTTGCACAACTGAAATATTCTTTACTAGGGTGATATTTAATTGAATGACACCCAATGTTTTCTAATATGTATTCGATTTTATTTTGTTTGTATATGTATTCTTTCAGTTCTGTTACATTCAATTAAACACCACCTATCTTTGTTACCAGTCCTGAATTATGTTGCAAATACCTAAATCTTTATATGTATTGGTAGACATGTTATACTCACTAATAATTTGGAAAGCATCTGTTGAGCCGAATCTATTCTTAGGTATAAACATAATCAT
>NZ_CBDLAM010000258.1:332-3950 GCF_965301125.1 Anaerosporobacter sp.
TTTTTATCTCTGTTAAGTTTAAATGGTATTTTACTTTTACCATTTTTCCCCTCTAGTTTATATCCTATAATTTCTTTCTTTCCGCCTTCAAATTCATCATCAAATGGCCTACGCATCATTAGATTCACACTCATAACATCTACTATTGATTTGGCCATACCTATTTCATTATTTGTTAAATATCTCTGTTTAATACTTGCTTTACCAAGTTGATAAGTAACAAATAATCCCACATTTTTTGCAGACGGCTTTACTACATCATATAAATCAACCATATCACGAGTCATCGACTTAAATATCTCGTCTGTTTTGGCGTCACTACTTTCTTTTAATGTATCAAGAATAAAATACTTTACCCCCATACTACTGTATTTCTTGATAATTTTAATTACTGTTTTTACTGAATACTTCTCAAGTGGAATAATGGTTATATTTCTATTTTCTTTCTTTACTTCCAACCAATCAGCACACTTCTTCAATAATTCTTTTGTTTCGTTTGTAAATTTCCCATCTCTTAAAATATATTTATGAAATTCTTGTTTAAATATATTGTTTGCTACCCATACCAACAATTCCTTTTTTACCTTTTTTTCATCTTCCTCATTAATAATCATGACCATTTTTTCATCATAATTAATGACGGAAGGAGCAATATAATTGATAGCGGTTGTAGATTTCCCTACGCCAGAATTGGCTCCTAACCCATAAATATTTCCGTTTGAATTAAAGCCTCCAATTTCTTTGTTTAGTAAATAGCAGTTGTGAAGTGGCATACCGACGCTTACGCCTTTGTCTAACTCATCAATTAATTTATCAATATCCTCAAAGGCATTATAACTTTTAATATCATTTTCAACATCCATAAATGTATGATTAATAAATGCTTCAAGTTCATTATAGATTTCTTCTGTTTTCATATCACAGTAGTCACTTAGTCTATCTTTGACAGGTATACCCCACCTAGCTAACTCAACTACTTTATTCCACTTTTGTAGATCGTTTGTATATGCATCAAAATTTTCTTCTTTTACATAGGCTCCTGCTTTTGTAATAGTGTCATATCCGCCATAGTCATCGTATTGTTTTTGTAATTTTAAATGCTTCTCCAAATAAAGACCAACGGTAATATCGTCTAAAACTTTTTTTTCTTCCACTAAAACTAAATCATTTGCTATTGCGAAATAAACTTTCCAAACATTGTGTGAAAAATCCTCTATTGCCAATTTTGTTTCATATAATAATTCAGGATTCTTATATATAATTGATACAATATTGGCCTCACATGCTTCTTTAAATTCGCTTATCTTTTTTAATGTGTCGATAATTTCTTGTTCAAATGCTGAAATCTTTGCACTTTTTACATCGGTTTTTGCCATATTGCACCTCTACCATAAATTTTTTAACCTATCTGTTTTTAAATCATCTGTTTTTCTTGAGTATTCTGCTCCGTCATATGATATATTTTCAGTATTAATAGTTTCAGTTTTTTCTTTAGATTCTTTTACTTTTTTTAATCTTAAATAAACATCGTTAATATTATTTTCTACTATTACTACTATGTAACGAAATTTAGCCATTTCTGTATCGAACTCTTTGTTTGAAACTGCATTTAGTATTACGCCTTTATTTATTTTAAATGTATAAAAAACTGTTTCATATGAATAGTTAGCCCCGTCCGGTACAAATACGTTTCCAAATTGCTTACCTTTTAATGTTCCTCTTAATCTTTGACACATTTGCGTTGACAACTTCTGATTTTCATCGTAACCCATAATTTCAGTTTCGATATACTTACACATATCTTTCCAAATCTTAGTTTCTTCTTTAGTTTCTTTGTTGTAAACACGTTTTTTAAATTGTTTTTCTGCCAAATATATCACCACCTTATAGTATTTGAGGGAGTGTAATACCCCCTCGTTTTACATATTTTTATCTACTCAATAATGGATAAAACTTCTTTAGCATCTTCAATATTCGTAATTTCCGTAGGATTGTTATACCCGAGTTCTTTACTCTTGCCGATAATCGGCTTGATTAACGCCATATTAGATTTATTTTCCTTGATATAATCTGTGATCTTATTGATTATTTTTTCAAGTTCTTTCTTTTCTTTGTTTAATTCTTCGTTTTTGGCGATTTCTTTTAATTTTTTAGCCTCTTCATTTGCTTGTTCTTTTTTTGTATCTTCAAGCGTTTTGCCGGATTTGCTCTGTTCTGCTTTGATTGCATCTTCAAACGCTTTGATTAAAGAGTCAACGTCGAAAGGAATTTCTGGAATAATATCAGCAAATCTACTCTTAGAATCAATAGAGTATGAATCGTCTCTAAATGTAATCTTTCTACTTTCTCCCGTTACCACGCCCTTTGTTACATCTTTTCCTTTATTATCTTTTTTTCCAGTCTTCTCTTGAACAATTTCTCTATCAATAGACGCAACACCAAGAAAGTGGAGCTTTGTTTTAATTGCATTAAAATCTCTCATTGACATATTAGTTGTTAAAGTTGTAAACTTCTGACCAGTAACTACATCTTCCTGTTCTTTTTGCTTAACATGTCCAATGATAATAAATGAAACACCAACTGTTTTCAAAGACCATAATTTATCTAAAACAATTTCAGTAGCCTTATCTTCACCAGCCATATAGCCACCAAACGCAGCTTTAATACTCTTAACTGGCTTATCAGAATTTTCTCTATTATGCATACTAACAACTTCTGGTTTTGCAATTTCCAATAACTGATCGTATGTATCAATCACAACAACTCTTAAATCTTTCCAATCTTCGGTTTTGTTTTCAACTACATCATCCACAAAGTCTTCAAATCCCATTGAGTTTGATAGTTCCTCGTAATCCATCGACCACTCAGGACAATTTACAAAGTTAATATCATTGATAGCATCAGCTCCATCTTCTTTCCCACATTCTAAGAACATATATCCATCTCTTCCTGCAAGCTTTTCACACATCTGTTTTACGATAGTGGTTTTTCCAATCCCACTTTCACCGATTAATCCAATGTTATATTTAAGAATATCCAATTTGATCTCATTCTTTTTTCCAAATTTCATTCTATAGTTCTCCTTTTTATTTTTTTGTTGCTACCACATTAAGTTAAGTAGTAGCAACAATATACAAAGCTATGTATTTAAACAATTTATAAATCCTATAGCTTGCTTAACCAATCTTCATCGTCTTCTACAGTTTCATTTTCTACATCTGTGTCATCTGCATCAGTAGCTGCATCGTCGTCGTCTTCTTCATCTGATACAAACATAAAGTCAAGAATTAGATCTTCTTCTGAATATTTCTGTTCAAACTTTTGAATCTGTGGAACTTTATTATCATCATCGCCAACCATTTTAATAACTGGTTTACGAAGAATCATTCTCTTCTCTTTACCGCCACCAGTGGTACATTTAGCTAATGCTTCTTCTAATGTGTAAGCTCCAATCTCTATTAATTCTTTAATATCATCTGGAATATCATCTTCTGTGGCTGTTACAACTGCACCACCCTCTACAAACTCACCTTCGAAAGCAATTTCTGTAACACCTTTCTTAACCTTTTATTCCTTTGCGATTGTCTTTTCTTCAAGTGCTCTATTTGTGAGATCATT
>NZ_CBDLAM010000258.1:3960-4363 GCF_965301125.1 Anaerosporobacter sp.
AAAGTCTTGTTTAGTGGAATAAACTGCTTAACTTCTTTTCCTTTATAATCTTTTGTATATTCAAGTACTTTTGCAATAATCGGAATAACACCTTTGTCTTTGTTTGGCTTATCGATACTATCTTTAGTAAGCAACATTGTTTGTGTAAACTTAGCTACATACTTACTCGAATCATCAACTTTAGAAAGTACAATACTATTAATTTCTTTTCTTACATTAACTACATCGTTATATGTTGAATATTTTAAATTACCTTTAACATTTACTACTGTTCCGTCAGTTAGATTATCTTGAATATATGCAATTGCATCATACTGTGATAAGAATTTTTTATAAAATACTTTATCTTTCTTATCTTTTTCTAATCCTACGGTTAAGAAACATAAATCTCCGATTGATTCAA
>NZ_CBDLAM010000259.1:0-4302 GCF_965301125.1 Anaerosporobacter sp.
ATATGAAAGATTGATCTTTTTATATTAATAATAAGAATGTTTTTCTGCTTTTAAGCTTTACTTCCTTGCCGTAATAAGGGATAATGGAAAGATTAAAAGCACTGCATAACTTGAAATTCGTTCATTTTTCAAAAATCACTCTTTTTAATTTTGTAAATTTTTGGTATAATGTTCTCACTAGCTTTTATTACTTACAAGGAGGATATCTATGTTTAGTTTTTTAGGAAGCAAGATTGCAAAACATATTAACCTAATAAAAAAATATTCCGATATACCTAGTAGCCCGTTCACTATATATCTTATTGGAACAGAAGATTTGAATAATTTAGGTGATCACCATATTGCTATTTCTCAGTTGGAATTTCTCAAGAAATACTTTAGTGATTGTACCATTATAGAAATCCCTATTTCTACGTTTGGTTCTGAGCTTAGATACTTAAAACATAAAATAAAACCTAACGATATTCTCTTCTGTACAGGTGGTGGTAATTGTGGTGATGCTTATGCAAATTCAGAAAGCATACGGCATTCGATAATTGAAAGTTTTCCTAATAATAAAATCACTATATTTCCACAGACAATTGATTTTAGTGATACAGACGATGGACAAACCCTTTTATCAAAAGCAAAATCCATATATAGTAGCCCTAATGTATTATTTCTAACCAGGGAAAAAACTTCGTATAATTTTGCAAAGAATAATTTTAAATGCACCACGTTACTTTATCCAGACATTGTGCTATTTAGTAATCATTGTAATATACATAATTTAAGGCAAAATGCCCTCCTATGCATGCGTAGTGATAAGGAAAAATCTATTACCACTGATAACGAATTAGCTATTAAAACATCTCTTAAGCAAAGAGGGTATTCTTACACATATATGGATACTACAACTGCAGAAGATATTTCAATTAATACTAGAGATGAAGCAATCAATAACATAATGAAGCGATTAACATCAACTAAATTGGTTATTACAGATCGCCTTCACGGTATGGTATTTAGCGCTATTACACAAACACCTTGTGTAGTATTATCAAACTATAATCATAAGGTAAAAGGTGTATATGAATGGATTAAAGATTTAAATTACATAGAATTTGTAGAATCTAATGATGACATTATAAATGCTATTGATACAGTAACAGCCGTTAAGTCTCCACGCTTGAATAATAACAGATTATTGAATGAATTTGATGCTATGGCACGCGATATCAAAGAATTTATAGCAATGTAATTTTCAGTCAAATACTAAAAGAGGAGGTGATTCAATGTCAAAATTATTACTAGTAGATGATGACATTGATGTTTTATCAGTAAATAAAAAATATTTCACAAAAGAAGGCTACGAGGTAAAAGTTGCAAGTAATGCAATTACTGCTATAAAATTACTTAAAACTTTTTCAGCAGATTGTATAATCCTTGATGTTATGATGCCTGGTCTTAACGGATTCGATGCTTGTAAGCAAATTCGTACTATTACCAATTCTCCAATCATCTTTCTTACAGGATGCTCAAATGAGAAGGATACAATAAATGGTCTATTGATTGGTGGAGATGATTACATTATAAAACCATATAGCCTTAAAGAATTATCAGCAAGAATTCAAGTGCAGATTCGTCGTACTTCTAAAGCTTATGAAGATTCTACTACTATCTCTTGTCCTCCTTTATTCATTGATTTAGTTGGCCATAAAGCTCTCTTTAACGATGAGGATATTCCTCTATCTAATCGAGAATATGAACTGCTATATCTGTTAGCAACGAAACCTAATTGTACCGTTACCTTTGAGGATATTGGAATTGCAATGTGGGGTACTTATTCAGAGACTGACAGAAGAACAATTATGGTTACCGCGAGTAGATTAAGAAAAAAACTAGAAGATTATATTGGCTTATCTGAATATATTGAAACAGTTTGGTCTAAAGGATATAAACTTATAGTAAAATCACAACATTAGGAGGTTACTCACATGGAGAAACAAAAAGTTCCTTTTATAACACCTGAATTGACCGTAGAGGAACTAACACAAGCCTTGTATGATACAAGTCTTAGGTTGCAACATACCAACCAAGAATTATTACAATCGCAGAAAGAACAGCAAGAGATTTTTACTAACGTATCTCACGATTTACGTTCACCTATAACCGCTATTAGAAATTCCGTCGAATATTTACTTTCCTCAGAAAAGCTTGATGAGGTTGAAACTAATAATATTTTGCAAATAGTACTCCGTAGAATTGACTTTCTTGAACAATTAATTAATGATGTATTCCTTTTAACCTCCATTGATTCAACACAAAAAACTTTTTCTTTTGAACCCATTAACACAGGAATGCTTCTAGAGGATTTCTTCTTCACTTGTTGTGAAGACAGAAATTACTCTGCGTGTAAACTAGATCTTAATGTTCCCGCTCATTTCCCTTACCAAGTTCTAGCTGATGGTAAAATGTTAGTTAGAGTCTTGGACAATTTATTCACCAATGCATTAAAGTACTCCGATGGAGACCTTACCATAACACTTTCCGCTTGTACTATTGACAATACCACTATTAAAATAACTGTCTCCGATACTGGTATGGGTATCGCTAAAGATCATATTGAAAAAATCTTTAATCGTACATATATGGTAGCTAATTCAAGAACACCAAGTACGGCTACTGGTTGTGGTTTAGGATTGTCAATAGCTAAGTCAATAATAGAAAAACATAATGGTCAAATATGGTGTGAAAGTGATCTTGGTAAAGGAAGTGAATTTTCCTTCTCTCTACCAATTATTGAGAACAATTAAGCCAAAGATTTTCATACACTAAAAAACAACTTTTCTACACTGAAAGCCATTTCGTGAAAATAAATGTTCCTATATGGCTTTTAAGTAAAAAAGTTGTTTTTTTAAATTAATTGTTCAAATATTTTCTTCTCATAAATACAGATCTCACGATCACAATATTTTAATACAGATCTTCTATGGGTAATTAGCAAACAAGTCGGTCTTGGTGAAATATTTTGAATACCTTGTAAAACGGATAATTCTGTTTTTTCATCAAGGGAAGACGTTGCTTCATCCAAAATTAAAAATGGTGCTTTTCTTACTAGTGCTCTAGCAATTGCAATTCTTTGTGCTTGCCCTTCTGATATTCCATGGCCGCTTTCTCCAATAACAGTATCTAAACCATTTGGTAATTCGCTAACAAACTCATATCCAGAAGCCATTGTAAGAGCTTCAACAATCTCTTCCTCTGTACAGTCCAATCGTCCCATACGAACATTCTCACGTATTGTTCCACTAAACAATGTATTACCTTGAGGAACATAGGATATGAAATTTCTGGTACCTGCATTTGCCTTTTCTACCTGCCCTAAACTATTATTAAATTCTATGCAGCCACCTACTTCACTCATAAATGACATAATCAACCGGACTAAGGTTGTCTTTCCAATTCCTGATTCACCTACAATTGCAACAAATTCACCAGGTCGAATCTGAATATTGGCTCCCTCTAATACTTCTTCCTCTGTATAACCAAACGTAAGATTATTTATATTAATTCCGATATTTTCTGCTTCAATATGATTTTCTAATTTTTCTTCCATTGGTATATCTTGAATCTCGATTATACGTCCTGCTGATGCTAGTATATTGACAACTTTAGGCACATATTGCGCTAAAGACATAACTGGAGCTTGAATTCTATTTACTAATGTTAGGAATACTGACATTGTACCATATGTAATTACTTTTCTTGATAGTTGTATTGCACCAAAAGCAAAGGCGGCAATGTAACCAAGTTGAAAGGAAATTGACATAATTGTTGAACTGATTATTCCCATTTTACTTTTTTTCAACACCCAATAAAATCTCTCATCTCTAAGCTCCACTAACTTATCAGTAGAATATTGCTCATTAGCAAATGCTTTAACCACTAATAAGTTACTTAAACTCTCTTGCATAAACGATCTATATGCAGATTCAGTTTCCTGTACCTTTACTTGTAATACTTTCAGCTTTCGTCCAAGCAAAAAGCAAACAACTGCCACTATTGGTGCAATAGAAAGTGCAAATATAGCTAACCTCGGCTCATAATAAAAGAGTGTAAAGAATGTAGCGACTAATTCAATTATTAATCTAAAAATGGTAGGAATCACTGTCACTATACCATCAGCAACATTTCCTGCATCACTAGATAATCTTGTAACCAAATCTCCGGTGTGATATTACTTCACATCCATCCAGTCAGAATTCATAATTTTTTCATATCCCTCTTTTCTAATAACAAAAGAGCATATCTCGTTAAAAA
>NZ_CBDLAM010000260.1:0-503 GCF_965301125.1 Anaerosporobacter sp.
GAATATATAAAAATCAATATATTCTCTAGTTATTTAAATATACTATTTGATTTATCACAAGTAGATTGGATTAAATGTGAAAGATATGCATGTAACTCATTGGTTAAAATTGTTTGCGATATATGGAACAAAGGTGATATAAAGGTATCTGAGATTTCAAAAGATTTAAAAATTAATACACATACTGTTATTAATTATTTAAAACGAGGAGCCAGTTTAGAACTGTGTAATTATAATCCTAAAGAAGAACTGAAGAAACATGCCAATAGAATGTGTAAAAAGGTCTATTGTTGTGAGTTGAACAAAGTTTTCACATCGGCAAGAGCTGTCGAAAAAGAATTCGGAATACATAATAGTAATATATCCGCTTGCTGCTTAAGAAAAAATGGTTGCAAAACAGCTGGTGGTTATCATTGGATATTTTATGATGATTATTTAGCATCTAATTTGAAGGATATATAGCAATACAAGCAATACACAATTTATAATAATTAAAACAAAAG
>NZ_CBDLAM010000260.1:513-2497 GCF_965301125.1 Anaerosporobacter sp.
CCGTTTTATTCGCTAATTCGGCTCTTTTATTATGCGAATACTGTACTTTTTAATTGGTTCAATTCAAGGCTTTAGTTTTGTGGAAAATTTTATAAAATATTTAGTATCAAGTATTGACTCCTAACCTTTGATGTAGTATAATCAATCTTGTAAACACACAAGGAGGTATATAGATGGTTGATGTAAGAGATGTCTATATAACTGGTGAAGTTTCAAAAGAGCTTGATATTACTCCTGCTTACTTAATAAGATTAGCAAAAAAACTTGATTTACCTGAAACAGATTTTAGAGAAACGCACAAAGGAAGTTATTTGTTTAATCGAAATGCAGTGGATACCATTAAGTTGAATTTGAAAAGAAACCAATAAAAAGAGCAACCCATCTACTTTGGCCGGTAAGGGGTCGCTCATACATAATAAGATTTCTCTTATGTTATAATTCTATCATACTTCTAAAATTATATCAATTATATTTTAGGAGGAAGTCATATGAAAGAAACGAAATTTATTTTCGAAAACAAGGAAGTAACTATTGAAATTATTAATGGTTTGCCAATGTTTGAGATTTATTCTACGGGCATGGTATTAGGACAAGTTAAAAAGAACAAAATTGGTGTAGAGTATCCAAGAAAAGAGAGAATAAACGAAAATATCAAAAATGCAGAAATTAAACCGTGTGTCCACAACGGACACACCTTTATTTCAGAATCGCAATTATACGACTTGATGTTAGAAATGAAAACAGACAAGGTTAAGCCATTCAGAAAATGGATAGTGAATGAAGTTCTTCCAATTATCAACAAGACTGGCGGATATGTGGAGTCTAACAAAGAAGAGGAATTCATCAATAACTACTTCTCTTCTTTTAGTGATGAAACCAAGAAATCAATGGTTGTTGACTTGCAAAGGAAGAACGACGAGCTACAAAATGAAATTAATCAACTCAAACCAGATGCAGATATGGCAAATGATATTATTAAAACCAAAGGTTGGTTAACACTAAAACAAGTAGCTGACTTAATAGAAATAGGACGGACAACCCTATGCTCTCTTCTGCGTGATAAGAAAATTCTATCTAAACAAACTGGATACAATGAGCCAATGGGGCAATACATAAAAAGTGATTATTTTAGCACTATAGTAGCAGAAAATGAAAAAACTGGACATGTTTCAGTTGTGACTCTCGTATCTCCAAAAGGCCTAAAATTTATATATCGCTTAATTAAAAAAAATGAATTATTAGACGAATTTAATACCACTCCTCTACAGGAGGTGCAAGCATAATGGAAATTGAAGAATTCGTAATAACTAAAGAAACGGAATGTCAACGCATTAAAATTACTTTAGATCATATTATTGAATTTTTGGATAATCTCTCTCTGTTGCATAAACCACGTACATATAGAATCATGGAATATTTTCCACTTGATAAACCTGAACCATATAAACCACGAATATACGAAGTCGAAAATCTTGTTTTAGAATGTGAAGATGGAATCGTTTTTGCTGGTCTAAAAAATGGAAACTGTATACCCGAAGAGGTTGGCAATTGTGTATTGTCTGGATTTCTAGAAGAAAATATATTAGATATCGGGCACCAGCATTATTTTAACTACATAACAATTAGTTTTGATGATGGATTCATGAGAATTCATTACTAAATAACAAATTCAATACGTCAACAAAGGCACTCGAATAATGAGTGTCTTTTTTATTGTAAATCAAATATGAAAATAACACACGTCCCTGATTTTATCTTGGGCGTTTTTTGTATGTAAAAAAATTAGCAGAAAATGTTCAAATACATGAAGGGAGTGTTAGATAATGAATAATGACTTTAATATGCGTGTTGGCATCGAGCCAAGCATCAACCAACAAGAAGTTCAAAATAAAATAAATAATCAAACAAAAAATTTCGTAGTAAAAACTGCTATTCAACTCGATAATGATGCAAAATTTATTAATTCTCAGATACAGAAAATTAA
>NZ_CBDLAM010000260.1:2507-3193 GCF_965301125.1 Anaerosporobacter sp.
CATTACAAGATTCTTATAATTTATCTACTGGCAAAAATCAACTAAATAATAATATAACTTCTTACTTAAATAATAACACCAAGCTTGGTAAGGAATTACAGACAGAACTAATTCGTATACAAACAGAATTAAAAAATGCAGATGCAGTTGGGCTAAAAAATCTACAAAAACAATTTTCAAACGTCAAAAGCGAGGCTAATGCACTTGGACAGACTGGGAAGTCGGTATTTTCAAAACTTTCAGATAACATAAAAAATTTCACTGGATTTCTAGGTGCTGCTACGATAACAAAGCAAGCGATAAGAACTGTTCAAAATATGGTGTCAGAAGTCAAAAATTTAGACGCTGCAATTGTAGATTTGCAGATGGCCACTGGAGGTTCGTATGCTGAAGTTTCCAAGCTGATGGATTCATATATAGAAATGGGCAAACAACTTGGGGCTACAGCTACAGAAGTTGCGTCAGCGGCGAGCGATTATTTAAGACAAGGAAAGTCTATTGCCGAAACTAATCAGCTAATCACAGACTCTTTAGTTCTTTCTAAACTGGGAAACATTTCATCTGCCGATGCAACTACATATTTAACTACAGCAATGAAAGGTTATGGTGTTGCGGTAGATGATGTAATTGGAATTGTTGATAAGTTATCTGCCATTGACTTAGTATCCGCTACTGATGCTGGTGGT
>NZ_CBDLAM010000260.1:3227-4280 GCF_965301125.1 Anaerosporobacter sp.
GCCACAAATGCAGATCTTGCTGGAATTTCTATGGACAAATTACTTGGTTATATTGCTGTAATAGGAGAAACAACTGGTGAATCAATGTCTTCCGTTGGAACTGGCTTAAATGCGATATTTTCTCGTATGGGTAATATCAAGTTAGGTAGACTTGAAGATTATGAAACGGGTGAGAGTTTATCAGATGTTGAAACTGTGCTGAATGGTTTAGATGTAAAACTACGTGACTCAAATGAAACATTCAGAAACTTTGGCGACGTGCTTGATGAGGTTGGTGGTAATTGGAATACTTATAGTGAAGTTCAACAAAGAGCCCTTGCAAAAGCATTTTCGGGCACTAACCACATGGAAGAATTCTTAGTTTTAATGTCCAATTACGACACGGCTATTGGTTATACCGAAACAGCAGTTGAATCTAGCGGAACCGCAATGGAGAAGTTCGGAAACTACACTGAGTCTGTAGAAGCTAAAGCAAATAAATTAAAAGCATCGTTTCAAGGGCTTGCCAATACTACTATTGATAGTTCATGGGTTAAGGGGTTTTTGGATTTATCAAACATTGCTGTACAAGCTATTGATTCGATTGGTGGATTAGTTCCTGCTATTTTGGCTGTTAGTGGTGCAATTGGTATAACTAAACTATCAATGAAAACATTATTAACCGCCACCCAAGAAAAAACAGTCGCAAATTTAGCTGCCACTGTATCAGAATATGGATTAGCCATGTCAATACGTGATGTTGGTACTGCTATAAAAACGTTTTTACTAACTAATCCAGCGGGAATAATATTAACAATTAGTACTGCTGTGTTGGGTGTTACTAAAATAATAGATGCTTGCACTACTTCTATTGCAGAGCAAACAGAAACAGTAAATAAGGCAAAAGAATCATATAAGTCAGCACAATCAGAATTAGATTCGATAAATACTGAACTAGAAACTCAGTCTGAATTAATGGACTCATTGCTTGCAAAAGATAATCTTACATATGCCGAAAAGCAAGAATTACAAAATTTAAAAGATATAACTGCTGAATTGTTGATACAACAAGAC
>NZ_CBDLAM010000261.1:0-4256 GCF_965301125.1 Anaerosporobacter sp.
TGTTAGTTTTCGTAGAGAACTGTTTGTTCCTGCGGGTGGTCCAGATGGCGGTGATGGCGGTGGCTGCGGAGATTTAATCTTTGAAGTAGATGATGGAATTAATACGCTTAATGAATTCCGTCATATTCGTAAATACTGTGCTGAGGATGGGCAACCTGGTGGTAAGAGACGTTGTCATGGTGCAGATGGAGAAGATATGATCGTTAAAGTACCAGAAGGTACGATTGTAAAAGACGCTGAAACAGGTAAAGTTATTACTGATATGTCACATGAGAACCGTCGTGAGGTAATTCTTAAAGGTGGTTCCGGTGGTAAAGGAAATCAACACTATGCAACACCTACTATGCAAGTGCCTAAGTATGCTCAACCAGGACGTTCTGGAATGGAGATGTACGTTACACTAGAATTAAAGGTTATTGCTGATGTAGGGCTAGTTGGATTCCCTAATGTAGGTAAATCCACATTCTTATCAAGGGTAACTAATGCAAAACCAAAGATAGCAAATTATCATTTTACTACTTTAAATCCAAACCTTGGTGTAGTTGATCTAGAGGGTACAGATGGGTTTGTTATCGCTGATATTCCAGGACTTATTGAAGGAGCATCAGAAGGTATCGGACTTGGACATGAATTCTTAAAGCATATTGAACGTACTAAAGTGATTATTCACATGGTAGATGCAGCAAGTGTAGAAGGACGTGACCCGATTGAAGATATTAAGAAAATTAACGCAGAATTAGAAGCGTATAATCCAGAATTACTTAAGAAACCTCAAGTAATCGCGGCAAATAAGATTGATGTATTCTATGGTGATGATGAAGAAACAACACTTACTTTGATGCGTGAAGAGTTTGAACCACAAGGAATCAAGGTGTTCCCGGTCTCAGCTGTATCAGGTAAAGGTGTGAAAGAACTTCTTTATTATGTGAAACAACAATTAAACAACTTAGCATCTGAGCCAATCACCTTTGAGAGAGAATTCTTCCCAGAGAAGATTGATTACTCTGATGAACCATTTACAGTTGAAAAAGTTGATGAACATGAGTTTTCTGTTGAAGGACCTAGAATTGAAAGAATGCTTGGTTATACAAATCTTGATTCGGAAAAAGGATTTGAATTTTTCCAAAAATTCTTAAAGACGAATGGTATATTAGAACAACTTGAAGAACTAGGAATTGAAGAAGGAGATACGGTTCATATGTATGGATTATCCTTCGATTATTATAAATAAATTGATGTGGTAAGGGCGTGTTTACTCTACGTGGTATATGTAAAGTAAGGAGAGTGCAAGGAAGTTTTTCTTCTTTGTGCGAGGAACCCTTGCAAGGAAACTATTATATATAAAGAAAAATAACAACTATTTGATATCAGCAATGATATTATTTGAATAGTTACGAAAGGAATAGAGTATGACAAGCAAACAAAGAGCGTATTTAAAAGGATTAGCAATGACAATTGATCCTATTTATCAAGTAGGTAAAGCAAGTATTACACCAGAATTTACTTCTGGTATCAATGAAGCACTAGAAGCAAGAGAATTAATCAAAATTAGTGTATTAAAAAATTGTATGGACAATCCAAAAGAAATCGCACAAATTCTTGCAGAGAGAACGAAATCAGAGGTAGTTCAAGTTATTGGAAAGAAAATTGTTCTTTATCGCGAATCAAAAGAAAATAAAAAAATCGAATTACCAAAAGTTAAGAAACAATAGGTGTATTATATAGTTACTATTTAAATAGTAGTTATCTTGGTGCAGATAGGAGTAAGTATGAAGAAAAAGAAAATTGGTATTATGGGTGGAACATTCAATCCGATTCATCTAGGTCACCTTATCTTAGGGCAGACTGCGTTAGAACAATTCCAATTAGATAAAGTGATTTTCATGCCTACGAAGAATCCGCCGCATAAGAGATATGATCACATTCTTGATGATGATATACGAGCAAAGATGGTCGAGCTGGCAATTGAAGATAATCCAAATTTTGAGTTATCTACTTTTGAGATGGAGAGAGAAGGTATCACATACACAGCAGATACTTTGTCCAGGTTAACGAAACTACACCCTGATGAAGAATATTATTTTATAGTTGGGGCAGATTCGTTGTTTTATATAGATAAATGGAAAGATCCAGCTACAATTTTTAAATTGTCAAAGCTTATTGCTGCGATACGTGACCATAAATCAATCGAGGAGATGGCTCAAAAAAGTGCTGCACTTAATGAAATATTTCACGGTTCTATTGAATTATTGAACTCACCGAATATTGATATATCATCCAGTGACATAAGAGAACGTATAAAGAATGGTATGGATATTCGATATTATGTAACACCAAAGGTAGCTAGCTATATTCAAAAGAATAAATTGTATATTTAATTAGTAAATGAATAAGACGAATGCGTAATGGAATATGATTTTCTAGAATTACAAGATGCAATGAGAAAAGTTTTAAAACCAAAACGATATCTACATTCATTAGGTGTTCAGTTTACATGTGCATCCTTAGCTATGCGTTATGAATGTGATATTATGAAAGCACAAGTGGCAGGAATTTTACATGATCTGGCCAAATATTATGATGCGAGTGAACAAATAAGCCGTTGTGAACAAAATAATATTCCGATCTCAGATATAGAAAGAAAACAACCATATCTGCTACATGGAAAACTTGCAGCATGTTACGCAAAAAGTGAATATGGTATAGAAGATGAAGAGATTTTACAAGCAATGGCATATCACACAACTGGGAAACCAGATATGTCAAAACTCGAGAAAATTGTTTTCCTTGCTGACTATATTGAACCATCAAGAAGGATGATTCCTGGACTTACGGAGATCAGAAAACTAGCATTTGAGGATTTAGATTTGGCTGTATATACAACCTTGAAAAATACACTTAATTACTTAAAATCCAATGGTCAAACCATTGACAATACTACGATTGAAGCATATGAATATTATAAAGATATTGTTGGTAATAAATAACAAGAAAGGCGGAATTTTATAATGGATTCAGCAAAACAAATGGCTCTAATTGCATACGATGCAATGGAAGATAAAAAAGCAGAAGATATTAGAATTATTGAAATCGGAGAAATCTCAACAATTGCAGATTACTTTATCATTGCTAATGGTACAAATAGCTCACAAGTACAAGCTCTAGTTGAGGGTGTAGAAGAAGCATTATCAAAAGAAGGATTTGAACCACAAAGAATCGAAGGAATTCGTTCATCTAACTGGGTTTTAATGGATTACGGCGATATTGTTGTTCATATTTTCTCTAGGGAAGATCGTTTATTCTACGATTTAGAAAGAATATGGAGAGATGGTAAGACATTATCAGTTGAAGATCTTCAATAAGAATAATTAAATATAATAGAAAATACTGCACCATTCAGAATGAGTGGTGCAGTATTTTTAGTTATTTATGAATAACACAATCTGATTTGTAAGTCTAATTAATGTAACATACGGAATAACCCAATAACCTTACCTAAGATACTTAATTCATCTACAATGATAGGATCCATTGTATCATTCTCTGGTTGTAATCTAAAGTGGCCGTTCTCTTTATAAAAAGTTTTTACTGTTACAGAATCATCAATTAATGCTACAACAATATCACCATTTTCTGCAGTTGAGGATTTCTCAACGAGGATCTTATCCCCGTCAAAGATACCAGCATTAATCATACTTTCACCTTTAACACGTAACATAAATGTTTCAGCATTAGGCATATCTTCTGCAGGCATAGGGAAGTAACCTTCAATGTTTTCAACTGCTAGTATAGGCTGTCCAGCGGTTACAACACCTACAATAGGTACATTCACAAGTTCCTTTCTAGAAAGGTTAAATCCATCATCAACGATTTCGATAGCACGAGGCTTTGTTGGATCCCTACGGATATATCCGTTCTTTTCAAGCGTTTCTAGATGAGAATGTACACTTGAAGTGGATTTTAGTTTAACTGCTTCGCAGATTTCACGAACAGCAGGTGGATACCCCTTGTTAATAATCTGTGCTTTTATGTATTCTAAAATTTCTTTTTGTTTTGTACTAATTTTACCATAATTCATGGATTGATTCCTCCAATTCTTTATCAATTATAATCTTTCGTTCATTTTATAATTCCTTTTATCTAGCTACATTATATCATGTTTAAATAAAAAATGCAAAACATTTGTTCGTAGATATAAAAAACCATTGACAAAAGAACAAATGTTCGCTATGATATAAAAAGATAACAAGTACATA
>NZ_CBDLAM010000262.1:0-4249 GCF_965301125.1 Anaerosporobacter sp.
CCGCGACCCTCGCCTTGGCAAGGCGATACTCCACCACTGAGCCACTCGCGCATATTTAGTTGTTGTCAAAGACAAGATATATAATACCGTAATCCTAGCCATTTGTCAACAACTAATGACTACCTTTTTGTGGTAATTGCCTACCATACACCATGTATATTACATCCAAAGTAAAATTTACCCCCTCGTAACCTTGGCATACGTAGTTCCGAACCTTGTTCAGGGTATAATTTGACTAATAATACTCGATCACAAGTAACATATGCAATGAAGTTAAGGTAATGCACTTTCGTCAAATCATGATCGAATGTGATATAGAATTCATCATCTATAATATCAACATTAATGTTATGTTTCTCATCACTTGGCTTAACAATGGCTGCGTTCAATTTACGACCACAGCAAGATATATCCGCTTCTCCTGTAGAAGTTATGATATTTCCACAGCTTGGACATACATAAAATTTTATTTTCTTCATATTTCCTCCATTTACTTCATTAGGCTCTAATTCTCCCAATAAAATCTGTTCAATATTCACACCTAAGATATCTGATAATACATGTAGCAATGATACATCTGGACAACCAAGGCCTCTCTCCCACTTCGATATCGTCTTATCACTTATATTCATAGCATCTGCTAATTGCTTTTGTGTATAACCTTTTTCTTTTCTCAAGTTTAGAATTAGCTTGCCAACTTTAATATTATCCATCTAACTTACCTCCGTATCACTATCATACTTGCTAATAAGCAATTTATCAATCAACTCTCCGTAGAGTTTTTACTTACTGCATTTCCCAATATGCCTGTTCTTAAGAAAATCATAAGAATTTCATAAGAAAATTTCATAAGAAATATATCACTTCTTAATACATTATGTCTAAAAATATGGTTTAATAATAAAGTTGAGAATAAAAAATTATGTAATATTATATCAAAAGGTGGGGGATAATTTACTTTATGAAAGAAAATAAAAAAGACAAATCAAATGATTTTGATGATCTAAAGATTCAAACAGATTTCAGTATTGATGATGATATGTATAATATCAATGAGTCTTTAAAGCAACAAGTTAATCAACATATAAATGAAAACCATTATGTAGAAGAGGAGGATAATGATTCTGGTAATTCCCCAAACAAGAAGAAAAAGCGTACGGGTCTTAAAATATTTATAGGATTAATAACCTTTATCCTTCTTTTTGCTTCTTTTCTGATCTTCACCAAGCCAGGTAATCGTTTAGTGACAAAACTGTTAGCTAATTATATATCAAGTTCTGTCAATAAAGAGAACTCCGATTTATCGAATGATAATACAGAAGAAGAAGAAATAGTAAGGGAATATGATTGGAATACTGGTGAAATTGTAGGACGAAAAGAGGATTATGTTACCAATATTCTTTTGATTGGGGTTGAAGAATTATTCGGTGCAAGAAATACTGATACTATGATGATTGCTTCCATCAACACTAGAGATAATAAAGTTCAACTCTCTTCTTTAATGAGAGATTCCTATGTTAATGTTCCTGGTTGGAAAAAGACAAAGCTTAATGCAGCATATGCTCATGGAGGAATTGAACTTTTAAGAGATACCATTGAACGAAATTATAAGATTAATCTTGATGGTTATGTATCTGTTAATTTTGAATCTTTTGAAAAGATTATTGATCTTTTAGATGGCGTTGAGATTCAATTAGGTGCCAAGGAAGCGCAATATCTGAATACTACAAACTATATTTCTAATAAAGCTTATCGAAATGTAACAGAAGGTATGAACTTACTAAATGGAAACCAAGCACTTGGTTATTGCCGTGTACGTAAAGTTCCAACTTACGATGGTGTTAATAATGATTTTGGTCGTACCTTACGTCAGAGACGTGTTTTAAATGCCATCTTCGAAAAATACAAAAACCAAGGTATTGTTCAATTAATCAATACAACTAATACTTGTTTAGGTTATGTAACAACCAACCTTTCAACAGGACAAATCGAGCAATTACTGAATGCTGCGCTAGAAATTAATCTCTCAACAATTGAGATGAAATCCATTCCTATTGAAGGTTCCTATGAAGCTCCTAAGAAATACGAAAACACTACCTACCCAATCTTATTAGACTGGGATGTGAATATAATCGATTTATACAAATCAATCTATGGTGATACAGATGAAGAAGCTATGAATCATCTCTCTACAATCAAAACAACAATACAATAAATCAAAAAACAATCTTAATGTGTCTTTTTCGGATTATAACATCTCCTCAAAACAACATTAAGATTGTTTTTTTATTCAAATACCACACTTAATATATACATATAATTCTTTACTGGTTTTTCTGACAAATTATCTACGTAATCAATCGTAGTAGTTAGCCATAGATTTTCAGCTTCCATTAATAAATTCGACAACATAAATCCCATATCTACCATCTGTTCTGAATGGAACCACATCTTAATCATTCGGTCCTTCTTTAAGAAGACATGAATACGATTATGGTAAACAACAAAACGCCATGGTTGACTATTCATGCAAGACGGTGAAACACTTGCTGCTTTCATAACCTTCTTAATATCAGGACTAACATCTTCCTTATATACACATAGATAATCAAGAGGAATACGTTTTGGTTTATGTCCTTCGTATAAAGAATTAGCCTTTGGCTTTCCAAATGCAAGTGCAGCAATTATCTTATTATCTCTTTTCACTCGCTTACCAAAAGACATATTCACCAAACAGCTTCCTAGTCCTTTCGATGTAACATACAAGGACAGCTGGCCAAGAAGGTATCCCGCATTTAAGTTATAGCCTTCTACCTCTTGTTCATAAATAACCACAAAGTAAGGTGCTTCAACGCTGAGTTCATTCCTTGTAGGTTTCTTTTGATCCAGCTGGCATATTATTGCATAATCAACTTTGCAATCTTCTTTAATCAGAATCTGATGTTCCAAAAATGTACGAATATTTCGAAGCATTTGTTCCTCTAATGCTTCCATTTCGTAATGATAGACTGATTTTCTCTTCCATATTGCCTCGTACATATCCATCGTGATTCCAATACTCCTTCCTTATTAGGCATTCATCTTCTCTCTTATATTCTTCTTATAATAAAGAGGTGATATTCCATAATATTTCTTAAATAACTTGCTAAAATGGTAAACATCATCATATCCAACATCTTTAGCAATACTTTTAATACTTCCACTATTACCCATTTGTAAGATTTCTTTTGCTCGTTCTAACCTTATTTTAATTAGATAATTAATAGGAGATTCTCCAGTTTCTTCTTTAAATATCTTTGATATGTATACTGGACTGAGATACATATTATGTGCAATTTGTTCTAACGATATGCGCTGTTCGTAGTTCTCATTCAAATAGTTAATGATTCTTTTTACAGCGTAACTTCTATTATAATTTTCAAATTGCTCAACTTCTGTTTGCTTAACATTCATAGTTAATCCACGTACAATTTGTACTATTAATTGAGTCATATACGCTTTGACCATGAATTCCTTACCTGGTTGTCCTGATTGATATTCTGCAATCATTTCATAACATATTTTATCTACTTCTTGTTTCATATGTGGTTTCATATGCATGATTTTAGGAGAAACACCAAAATCAATTGAATTCTCTGGCATACCATGAAAATGAATATCTGAAAAACCCACAAAAAATTCAACCATGGGTTCTTTTACATTTGTTACTATATTATGATGTTTTATCTTAGCATCAAAAAATAATATATCTCCCGCTTCCACTTCATAAACTACGTCATCAATCACGTATTTTCCCTTACCCGATAAAATGACACTAATTTGTGGAAAATCATGATCGTGATAGATACACTCTTTCACTCGTTTCTGTTTAGATACGAAATAAACAGTCGGATTCAAATCATTACAGGAAAAAAAAGTATCTGTTTGCACACATACACCCCCATCCTTTCTGATTCACTAAGCTATTATAGCTATCAAAAATACATAAAAAAAGAAGTCTATTTTGACTCTTTTTGTACTTTAATAGTCGTTTTTCCAATTAATAAATATATTATAGCACGCTTCTAAAAATTAAGCATGTAAATAATTTTTGCGGTTTTCAATAATTTTGTAACAATATAGACGAAGATCATAATAATTTTTAGAAATATAAATGTATTTCAATAAAAATTTTAACGTATCAAATAGGTTTTGTCCGAGTTACTTTTATTTATTTTGTACAAGCATACTACAAAACCTAGTAAAGAAT
>NZ_CBDLAM010000263.1:0-1350 GCF_965301125.1 Anaerosporobacter sp.
TATTTTGTGATTTGTGAATTTTGATATGACTAAAATATCACCTAGGAGGTGAGAAACAATGGGCGAAGTCTATTCGCAAAATGAGATAGATAATTTGCTTGCTGCGTTAAGTAGTGGTGAATTAGATGCTGATGAGATTAAGGAAACGGGCGAGAAGCAGATTAAAAACTATGATTTTGCAAGGCCATCAAAATTCTCGAAGGAACATCTAAGAACATTAGAAATCATATTCGAACTTAATGGCAGATTGTTGTCTACTAATTTACCTGCGTATCTTCGTAAGAATGTACAGATAGAAGTAATGAATTCAGAGGCAGCTGCTTATTCAGAGTTCTCGAATGCATTATCCAATCCAGTATTACTTGGTATTATTAATTTTGCTCCTTTGGAAGGGAACATTATTATTGAGCTTGCAGCTAATTTAGGCTATGCAATTGTAGATCGAATGCTTGGCGGCGATGGTCATCCGCTAGAGAAAGCAAGAGATTTTTCGGAAATAGAGTTAATTATAATTGAGAGAATTTTCAATATATGTACTAACTTATTGATAGAACCTTGGCAAAATGTTATTAATATTGAACCAAGATTGGAAAGAATCGAGACAAATTCTCAATTTGCTCAAATTATTCAGCCAAGTGAAATGACCTCAATTGTAACAATGAATATACGCATTGGTAATGTGGAAGGGTTAATGAATGTTTGTTTACCATACGCCTGCTTAGAACCAGTAATTGATAAGTTAAATACTAAGTATTGGTATTCAACAATGCAGGTCAAGGATGATGAAGCGTATCAAGATATTATTGAAATTGCTATTGAGAAAGCTAAGATTCCAGTTAAAGCTGTTCTTGGTAACAGTATGTTATCGGTAAATGATTTCCTTAACATTCAAAGAGGTGATATTATACGCCTAAATACAAAGGTAGATGATGAACTTGATATTTATGTAGGGAATATTAAGAAGTTTACTGCACTTCCAGGAGCTTCTTCTGATACATATGCTGTCAGAGTAACATCAATTGTAAGAGAGGAGTAAGAATATGGACGGTATGTTATCGCAAGAAGAAATCAATGCATTATTAGGTAGCATTGAGGATGATTCTTCTGCTAATGAAACGACATCTGATCAATCTGATTCATTAACAGCAGATGAAAAAGATGCGGTCGGTGAGATATCTAATATAAGCATGGGGACGGCTGCTACAACATTGTCTACATTAGTAAACAATAAAGTAGTCATTACAACTCCTGTTGTTTCTTATTCTACATGGGATAATTTATCGCAAGAGTATGGAAAACCATGTGTATTTATACAGATTTCTTACAGAGAAGGTTTAGATGGTAATAACG
>NZ_CBDLAM010000263.1:1360-4242 GCF_965301125.1 Anaerosporobacter sp.
CCAGATTTAATGATGGGCGGGGATGGAACTAATGTAGAAGGTTACTTAACAGAACTACATCTCAGTGCTATAAGTGAAGCAATGAATCAGATGATGGGTTCTGCGTCTACTTCATTGTCCTCCATGCTTGAAAAGAAAGTAGATATTAGTCCTCCTGTTGCAAGTCTTATTGACTTACACGGTGCTGTCGATGAATCAATGATATCTGATTTCTTAAAACAACCATTTGTTAAGGTTGCGTTTAAAATGGAAATAGGAGACTTGGTTGATAGTCATATAATGCAGTTATATCCATTTGATTTTGCTAGAGATTTATTTAGAAAATTCTCGGAATCAGGATCTAATTCAGAACCACAACAAGTCGGTAAGGTTGAAGAACCAACGCCACAGGTTCAACCAATGAACCAACAAACTGTTACTGCAAATCCTATGACGGGAGGTCAACAAATGATGGGTCAACCAATACCTGGTCAACCAATGCCTGGTTATGGAACTGTTCCAATGTATCAAGGACAGATGCCAAATATGCAAATTGGCCAAATGATGCCAATGCAAGATGTTAATGTTCAACCAGCCCAATTTCAAGCTTTTAACAATATTTCTACACAGGTCCCTGGCCAAGAGAATATTGATTTAATTATGGATGTACCGCTTGAGGTTACTGTTGAATTAGGTAGAACAAACAAATCAATTAAAGAAATCTTAGATTTTACACCAGGAACAATTATTGAATTAAATAAACTTGCTGGAGAACCAATTGATGTATTGGTAAATGGTAAGTTTGTTGCAAAAGGTGAAGTTGTAGTAATAGAAGAATGTTTTGGTATTAGAGTGACAGAAATAGTTAAATAGAAAAGAAGTTTAGATAGGAGAGGTAAAAATGGCGAAGAGAATTTTAATTTGCGACGATGCAGCGTTTATGAGGATGATGATTAAGGACATCTTAACTAAAAATGGATATGAAATTGCTGGTGAAGCTGAAAATGGAGTGAAAGCAGTAGAAAAATATAATGAAACTAAACCAGATTTAGTTATGATGGATATTACGATGCCGGAGATGGATGGTATTCAAGCGCTTAAAAAAATTAAGTCAATGGATCCAGCTTCAAATGTAATTATGTGTTCTGCTATGGGACAACAAGCAATGGTAATTGAATCTATCCAAACAGGAGCAAAAGATTTTATTGTTAAGCCATTCCAAGCGGATCGTGTTTTAGAAGCTGTTAAAAAAGCGATAGGCTAATAAGATGATTTCAAACATTTATTTATTCCAAGGCAGTTCTATGATAAAAAATCTTGCGGAATTATTTGGATTATTACTCGTATTTGTTTTGATTTTAGTTTTGGCTTATTACACATCAAAGTGGATAGGTAAAACTGGTGGAGGAATGAACCTCAAAAACAATAACATTACAATAGTAGAAACTTTGAGATTAAGCCAAACAAAATATTTACAGATCATAAAAGTAACAGATAAATACATTGTGATTGCAGTGTCAAAGGATCACGTTGAATACTTAACGGAAATTGATGGAGAAAAATTGGATTTCTCTCAAGGGGGTACACAAGCACCTTCCTTCAAAGAAATCCTTACCAAGATTAAGACGGGTAACAATATGAAATCAATTGACCGTAAAGAAAACGAAAAAGATGAGAATGATGTGTAGAGGTTAAATGTATGAACACAAAGTTAAAATGTAAAACTGGTAAAATAATTGTAAATTCGCTTGTTGCTTTGTTTGTTATGTCTATCATCATTCTAGTATTTTCTGTACCTGTTAAAGCTAGCAGCCAGACAGACTCATCAGATGTAACTTTTACATCTGATGATGAACCATTTGGTTTTAACTTTAATCTCTCAACAAGTGGAGAGGGATCAGGCATATCATCAACATTACAAATTGTAATTCTATTAACTGTTATTTCAGTAGCACCATCTTTGTTGTTGATGGTGACTTCGTTCACAAGAATTATAGTAGTATTACACTTTGTTAGATCAGCATTAGGAACTCAGACAACACCACCAAACCAAATACTTATTGGTTTAGCATTGTTTTTGACTGTTTTTATAATGGGTCCAGTGTTTACGCAGATAAATGATGAGGCAATAAAACCCCTATCAAAAGGTGAAATTACACAAGAAGAAGCATTTGAAAAGGGTATGGAACCGATTCGCAAGTTTATGTTCAATCAAGTGAAGGATAGACCTCAAGATATTAAACTTTTTATGGATATCGTAAATTTAGGTGATGCGAATATAACGGTTTATGAATTAGACGATATACCTAATTCAGTATTAATTCCTGCATTTATGATATCTGAATTAAGAAAAGCTTTTATAATTGGTTTCTTGCTATATATACCATTCATTATTATCGATATGGTTGTTGCTTCTACCTTAATGTCAATGGGTATGATGATGCTACCTCCAACGACTATTTCAATGCCATTCAAGATACTGTTGTTTATCTTAGCGGATGGTTGGAATTTGATAATTGGTAACGTAGTAAAGACCTTCTATGGATAGTAGGTTCTTAACCGGTTACTTTGTTTTTAGTTAGGAGGTTAATATGAATGTAGATGTGGTTATTGATATAGCTAGAGAGGCACTTTTAGTTATTATCAAAGCTTCTGCTCCTATGCTAATAGTATCTTTAATCGTGGGTTTGATTATAAGTATTTTTCAAACAATTACTTCGATTCAGGAGCAGACATTAACCTTTGTTCCAAAATTATTAGCTATATTTGTAGTTATGATGTTAACAGGTTCTTGGATATTCAAAACTATTATTGATTTTACTTATCAATTGTTTTCAAATTTTGGAACTTATATTAGATAAATTATGAATTATTACGCTGTATATAACTAGGTAGGATAATAT
>NZ_CBDLAM010000264.1:0-4171 GCF_965301125.1 Anaerosporobacter sp.
CTATAATCCATTTCCTCTTTTGTACCTTTATAGACTTTTAACAATGCTTTTACTTTATCCGATTTTTCTTTGCTGATTTTTCCGTCTATATAGCTTCCTTCTGTGATGTCTTCTATTTTTACCTTCCTGTTTATTTTTCTCACCTTTCGTCAACCCCTTTACAATTCAAATGACTGCTCTGATTATATCAAACATGTTATAAAAAATCATCAGAGGTATATTGAAAATTATTTTGTCCCCCTTAGCTCCCACCGCCTATCAAGTTTTTTCATACTGTCAAGGCACGCTCCTTGCCACTCGCTTTCTTGCTTGACAGTATGAACCTGAAAACCATGCCCTCGGCGGTGGAAAGTGGATATGAAAGTAGTCAATCAATAGGAACAGCAGTTGTTCTGGATTAAAGTGTTCCAACTGCTTTATGATTTCCTGTTTGAGTTCTTCGCCATGTCTTTTATGATATGGTAGAAATTCATTGGACTTGTGTCAATATCGTAGACACAAAAAGTTTAACTTTTACCTGACCACTAAATAGCATCATGTATAGCCTTTGAAATCTCTCCTTTGAGAACATAAAAACTCTTAAATGAGCATGCATCATAGTTAGACTGTCTGTTTGAGAGATAGCCGTTTCATGTGGTTCAGTGTTTTTTGGTTAGAGGTTTTAAGTATTCAAAATTTTCATTAGGGTCAGAAGGGTCGGTTTTCAGAAAAAACCTTTTTTATTTTACCGTAAATTCATTAGTTTCAACCCATCATCAAAAAAAATCCCCTCCATATCAGATTTCACCAATATAGGGGGGATTCACTATTTCATTATTTTAACCGAAAAACAATCAATGTCCTTTAGATTTACTGCACTTACTTCAAAGCTGCCTGTGCTGCTGCTAAACGAGCGATTGGTACACGGAATGGTGAACAAGACACATAGTCTAATCCAATCTTATGGCAGAATTCTACGGAAGATGGATCTCCACCATGTTCTCCACAGATACCAATATGTAAATCTGGACGAGTAGATTTACCAAGTTTGATTGACATTTCCATTAACTTACCAACACCAACTTGGTCAAGTTTTGCGAATGGATCGCTTTCAAAAATCTTAGTATCATAGTAAGCATTTAAGAACTTACCTGCATCGTCACGAGAGAAACCGTAAGTCATCTGAGTTAAATCGTTAGTACCAAAGCAGAAGAATTCAGCATCTTCAGCAATTTCATCAGCTGAAAGGGCTGCTCTTGGGATTTCGATCATTGTACCAACTTCATATTTCATATCAGAACCAGCTGCTTTGATTTCAGCATCTGCTGTTTCAACAACAACTTTCTTAACAAATTTATAATCCTTAACATCACTAATTAATGGAATCATGATTTCTGGTTTGATATTCCAATCTGGATGCGCTTTCTTAACATTAATAGCTGCACGAATTACAGCTGAAGTTTGCATCTTAGCGATTTCTGGATATGTAACAGCGAGACGACAACCTCTGTGTCCCATCATTGGATTGAACTCATGTAATGAAGCGATGATTGCTTTGATAGTCTCAACAGATTTACCTTGAGCATCAGCAAGTTTCTTAATATCTTCTTCATCAGTTGGAACAAACTCATGTAGTGGTGGATCTAAGAAACGAATTGTAACTGGGTTACCTTCCAAAGCTTCATATAACGCTTCAAAGTCACCTTGTTGTACTGGAAGAATCTTAGCAAGAGCTGCTTCTCTTTCTTCTACAGTATCTGAACAAATCATTTCACGGAATGCGTCGATTCTGTCACCTTCAAAGAACATATGCTCTGTACGGCAAAGACCGATACCTTCCGCTCCAAGTTCACGAGCTTTCTTAGCATCTGCAGGAGTATCTGCATTTGTTCTAACTTTTAATTTTCTATATTTATCTGCCCATGCCATAATTCTTTCTAACTCACCAACGATTGTAGCATCAACTGTTGGCATAGCACCGTCATAGATATAGCCTGTAGAACCATCGAAAGAAATGATATCTCCTTCATGATATTCTTTACCAGCTAATTTGAATACTTTGTTTTCTTCATCCATAATGATTTCTGAACAACCAGATACACAGCAAGTACCCATTCCACGAGCAACAACTGCTGCATGTGAAGTCATACCACCACGAGCTGTTAAGATACCTTGAGAAGCTTTCATACCTTCGATATCTTCAGGAGAAGTTTCAAGACGTACTAAAACAACTTTTTCTCCTCTATCTGCCCAAGCTTTTGCATCATCAGCAGTAAATACAACTTTACCACAAGCTGCACCAGGAGCTGCTGCAAGAGCTTTTGCAATTGGAGTAGCTTTCTTAACTGCTTCTGTATCAAATTGTGGGTGAAGTAATGTATCAAGATTTCTAGGATCGATCATCTTAACAGCTTTTTCTTCAGAAATCATTCCTTCATCTACTAAATCACAAGCGATCTTAAGTGCTGCTTTTGCAGTTCTCTTACCGTTACGAGTTTGTAACATGTAAAGTTTCTTATCTTCGATTGTGAATTCCATATCTTGCATATCTCTATAGTGATCTTCAAGTTTATTGCAGATTTCTATAAATTGATTATAAACTTCTGGCATAACTTCTTTTAATTGATCTATTTTTTGAGGTGTACGAACACCAGCAACAACATCTTCGCCTTGAGCGTTCATTAAGAATTCACCCATAAGTTTTTTCTCACCAGTTGCAGGATTACGAGTAAATGCAACACCTGTACCAGAAGTCTCACCCATGTTACCAAATGCCATCATCTGTACGTTAACTGCAGTACCCCATGAATAAGGGATATCGTTATCACGACGATAGATGTTCGCACGAGGATTGTCCCATGAACGGAATACTGCTTGGATAGCGCCCATTAATTGTTCTTTTGGATCAGTTGGGAATTCCTCACCTATTTTTTCTTTATATTCAGCTTTGAATTGATTTGCTAATTCTTTTAAATCTTCAGCTGTTAAATCGACATCTTGAGTAATGCCTTTTTCTTCTTTCATTTTATCAATAAGTTCTTCGAAGTATTTTTTACCTACTTCCATAACTACATCAGAATACATCTGGATAAATCTTCTGTAACAATCCCATGCCCAACGAGGATTTCCTGATTTAGTTGCTAATACATTAACAACTTCTTCATTCAAACCAAGATTTAAGATGGTATCCATCATACCTGGCATAGAAGCTCTTGCTCCTGAACGAACAGATACTAATAATGGATTTTCTTTGTCACCGAATTTTTTTCCTGTGATTTCTTCCATCTTGGTGATGTGTTCCATGATTTGACCCATGATTTCATCATTAATTTTTCTTCCGTCTTCATAGTACTGTGTGCATGCTTCTGTCGTAATTGTGAAGCCTTGTGGTACTGGAAGCCCTAAGTTTGTCATTTCTGCTAAGTTTGCACCTTTACCACCAAGAAGGTTTTTCATACTAGTGTTTCCCTCTGTGAATAAATATACCCATTTTGCCATTGTGTCATTTACCTCCTAATATTTAATTCGTACGACCTCGCAATTGCTTAAGCTGCAATTTAATATTAATACCGATTATGTACATAAAAAAAATTATGGTATTGTCCATCGTACCAAGAATTATCAGAAATATGTTTCTGATTTATATGTATTTGTCCCATTTCCCCATAATGGATAACAAACACACGGCATTTCAACATAATTTGTTATGTTTCTTGCCTAGTATCATTATAGCATAGTTTGTACAATTAAGAAACATATTTTTCATATTTTTTCACTCTACAGTCTATCAACATTCCATTGATATCCAATACAGTTGTTCAAATTGGATAATTTTTTAATTTTTATAACCTTGCATTGTGCAGTTTGACTTGTCGATTTATAACACAATTTCTTTAACAGTATTATCCAATCCACATTATTAAAAATAACCAAATAAATATTGTATTTTATGAATTATTTTTCTGCCACTAAAAATTATAACTTTATTTTTCTATTTTATTATATCAATTATTTTTTAATATAATGTTATTGCTTAACAATATATCAATGTATATTATTCATTCATCTTGCATATGAGTTACATTTAAATACAATAAAAGGTAACAAAAAAAACCCTCAAGAAAAATATAATTTTCCATGAGGGCTTCACTACTTAGATGAATGAATTAAAATTCTAATTTCTTTTCAATAT
>NZ_CBDLAM010000265.1:0-3569 GCF_965301125.1 Anaerosporobacter sp.
AAACAAAAAAAAAAATTTATTTTATAAATTTACTCTTGACCTCTTTTGGTTATGAATAATAATTAACTCCATCTAATAGTTTCACCTTACTTTCCATTGGTTCAATAAAGCCATCAATACCAAACTTATTTTCGATAAAATCACATATTGCTACAAGCCTCTGTTGCCCATCTAAAACCTCATCAACTTCTTTATCACTACTGACCACGTGTATAGGAGGTATTTTCCATTCTCTAAGAATAGAATCAATCAATTTTTTCTTTTTTTGTATTGTCCACACTTCTCCTCTCTGAAAATTTGGTTGCAAATTAATATCTCCTGCTTTTATTCGATTATAAATAGTTTCGATTTCTAAATCTGAAGTAGTACATTTCATAACTTTTCTCCTTTATGTTTCATTTTTCTACATTTTACCATATTTTTATTGAGTTGTATATTTTAAACTTAAAAATTACAGTCATTTAATTACAAATTGGAACAAAAAATTAAGTATCACATTCAATGCTTTATTCTAAATGTATCCTATATGCATTAAATAGAATTGATGAGCGGAAGGAAATCATTACCTACTGCATTAAACATAAGCGTGATTACAAGAGAACTGCTGAAAAATACGATGTATCTTACAGTCAGGTTTATTCATGGATGAAAAAATACGATGCGACGGATGAAGAAGGCCTTACAGATAAACGTGGCCGACATAAAACAGATGAAGAAGTTGGTGAATTAGAAAAGCTACGTAGAGAAAACAAACGACTAAAGCGTCAGCTTGTAGAACGTGATATGACGGTAGAACTATTAAAAAAAGTAAAGGAATTCGAAAGGAGGCGATTCTAGCCAAGGGAAAACTAGAACCTAAGTATCTTACTATTCAGTATTTTAAATATGCAAAGAATTGGGACATAGTATGGATGTGCCAACAGTTAAATGTTTCCCGTGCCGGTTATTACAAATGGTCTAATAGAGAAAAACCCGCTAGTGAAATGGAGAACGAGCAGTTGTCATTATGGATTAAAGAGTATGATGTTAAATTTAAACATACCTTGGGCTATCGCCGAATGCGTAATTATATTAATCGTGATAAGGGTAAACACTACAGTAAGCATCGAATTCATCGAATTATGCAAGTGCTTGGTATTACATCCATTATTCGCAAGCAAAGAAGACCTTACCGTCATTCTACCCCTGAAACAATAGCAGAAAACATAATGCACAGAGAAATCGAAGCATCAAAACCGAATGAGAAATGGGCAACCGATGTAACGGAATTCAAAGTACCCATGAGTAATAAAAAAGTATATTTAAGTGCTATTTTAGACTTTTATGGCAAATCTGTAGTGTCATATATATTAAGTAACAGAAATGATAATAAGCTTGTATTTGATACCTATAATCTTGCCCAAAATTTTTTACAGTCTCGTTTTCTGACCATTGAGAAACTTCCCAGCCTCCTTTATACATATCAAAAATTTGCATAGCTACATGTTTTCCTATACCTTTTCTTCGATACTTCTGCATTACAAAAAATTCTGCTATACTATGTGGGTTTGATAATTGATTATACTCACAGCAACTACGTACCAAAACCAATCCTGCTAATTTTCCATCAACCCTAATAAAATATGGATATCTACCATTTTCATTCCAATAGTCATCAATATGTGAGTATCAAAAAAAAACATGTTCATTTACATCATCTTTCGAATACAATGAAAAATCATAGTTATAAAGCTCCATCAGTTGAACAAGGACGGATTTTTGCTCAATCAAAATAGGCTCAATTTTAATTTCCATTAAAGTTCCTCCTGTATATTATATAAATAATCTGTATCCTGTAAAAATTTACTTGCTAACCTTTATCAAAATAAATTCTTATATTTCTCCATTATTTCTATGAACTTTGCACTGTCTCCACCATTATCGGGATGATATGTTTTGGCAAGCTCTCGAAACTTCCTTTTTATTTCAGTATTATCTGCATATATCGGAAGTCCCAATTGGATAAGGTTTTCTGTATCAATTATTGAATAATCCGATAAAGCACTTTCTTTGTAGCAACTATAATATACATAATAAAAGTACTCGGAAATAACATCCTTAAATTCATCTTTCGTCATTTCCGATAGCTCCATGATGGAATATTTCACATTTTTTGTAGTTTCATTTTTTAAGTCAAAGAATTTATTCCATACAAGTTCTGTATTTTCGAATTTACATAAAGATTTTTTATTGTTTTTCTGTAAATCAAAATTAGTTGAGCGTATTTTCATCTCAAGTTTTTTAAGCTCTCTTAACTTTCGCTTAATTTCATCATATTTACTATTATCTTGGGGCACTTTTCCACCACCTCTCGTTTAGAGGGATCACCCCCACAGACTCCAAACCCAAAATTGCTCTGGTGAATAACCGCAATCTACAGCATCCTTTTCCTTTTCTTTAATAAAATTCCGCCAATCAGGTGTATTCCAGGCAGAAAGCCGCTCCGCCCAAATCAGTTCCTTCTCAAGGTCATCGCTATATACATCGATTTCAGGAATAAGATTATTATTTTTTATATAGTTTTTATAAAAATCAATAATGGATTTAATTATTTCCACTCTTTCGTTCCAACTACTGGTAGATAATAACTTATCTATTTGGGTACTAAGTTCTGTTTTAGAAATGGATAAATTTCTAAACGCCCAATCTAGGTGTGTACGCCATGGATAATATTCATGTGAAACCAAAAAGGCAATGTGGTAAATTCTCTCTATCATTATGCCAAACAACATATTTGCTTCAGGTATATGATTTCGCTGAACATTTTTATTTAATTCAAAATATTCTTCAATGGACAGCTCTTTTAAATTGGTTATTAATTTTTTTCTCCATAACTGCTCTGGATATTTTGTTACCTCAGTTTTTTTCCGTAAATGTTTTAATGTTCCTTTTGAATTTAAAATTATAGTATTCTTTTGCAATGTAAATAAAGCTTCAAAAGATACATTTTCCCAAGGTAAATTATCATTATTAGTTAGGAATTTATTCGAATTACCATCTAACAGCCAAGAAACTGGATGGACACATATAATCGAACCTTCTCTCTTCCACTTATTCGTTTTAGCTAGACATTCATTTAATAATAATTGTAATTGCTTCCCTTGATTTTTCCATATTACATCATCTAAATATATAGATGCTTCAATATCAGAAATCTCATCATCAATTCCTAATCCAACAGAGCCCAATATCATTATATCCATATCGGATATGATATTAGGATAATTTGTTTGAATTAGTGGTATGATTATGTTTTCAAAATAATTCATTGCATTTTTTGACATTCTTACTCTCCCCTTTACACCTATAAAAATTGTAAAAAATTGCACTTGCGATCATCTAATTATATACCATATATATCCATTAATCCATATAAAATATATCAATACAGTTTATTAAAAATAAAGGTATTTAGCTAAATACTAAATACCTTTATAATTTACTACTGATTTATTTAATTTAGCTTAATCTTGCCTTTAATTCTATTATCTTGCTTTATGCGAATATGATATAGTTTGGAAGTCATCAAA
>NZ_CBDLAM010000265.1:3579-4161 GCF_965301125.1 Anaerosporobacter sp.
GCTTACAAGGTAACATTGGACAATCAACATTACATCCCATAGTGATGACTACATCTGGGTTAGGAATATCATCGATCAATTTATTGTGCTGTGATTCTTCCATATCAATTCCATATTGTTGTTTCATAAGTCTTACGGCATCAGGATTAATATGGTCTTTAAGATGGGTGCCAGCAGAATAACTATCGAATACTTCACTAGCTAGAAGCTTTCCTAGAGCCTCTGCTATTTGACTTCTGCATGAATTATGAACACATATGAATGCAACTTTGGGTTTTCTATTATTATTTAATATAATTTTATTCATTATTGTAGTAGGTCCTTCCTAATCAGTTTTATCTATAAAAATTATTTTTAACAACCACATTCTCCACCGGAGCAACCACATTCTCCGTCTTTATTTTTGTCTTCTTCTAAAGAATTCAAAGTAACTCCCAGGATAGTCATTAGTTCGTCATTAGCAGGATAGCTATATTTTTTGATTATCTTATCATTAACCATCGTTACTGGTAATACTTTAATACCATCTTTGTTAAGATTATAATTGATTTCTATGATTTGAACGAAAACATTTAGTGATGA
>NZ_CBDLAM010000266.1:0-1669 GCF_965301125.1 Anaerosporobacter sp.
GGTTGACTTAAATCTAATTATCTACAATATTACAAACGCATATTTCGTTATCATTTAATATGTTCAATATCTTTAATCTTGACTTATCTCCCAAAAGTTTAAAAAAAGATTCTAACTTGTCTATTGATACTTCATTCATATATTCACCTCATTCATATATTCATGTACTATTCTTAATATAATTTATAAGGACGATAATGTCAAATTATACTAATTTGATTTACTTATTTATTTTATCTAATTTTAATTCAAAAAAATAGTTGCATTAATATAAAATCAAATGTATAATTTGGTAAAAATAGTAAATTATTTTTTTGACTTTGCAGTATAAAAAATTAAGGAGGTAATAATTAATGAACGGCAATAATCTTAAAGTTTTAATTGTATCAAGTTTTGAGGGAGGATATCAACCTATTAGTGCTGCTACTGCATGCGCTGCACTTAGTAAGAATGGATTTGATACTTCTATACTTGATACTTATGTTGATGGGGTTAGAGAAGACATTTTAAAAGACGCTAATCTGGTCGCAATTTCAATACCATTATTCGATTCATTATATTCTGGAATAGAAATTGCGAAGACCGTTAAAGAAGTGAATAAGAACGCTCACATTTCATTTTTTGGTCAATATGCCTCAATAAACGCTTCAAGACTTGCTCCAAAGTATTGCGATTCATGTCTTATAGGACAATGGGAAAATGAATTAGTTTTATTAGCTCAGCAATTATCTAAAAATCACTATACATACTCATCATCTCAAGAAAACAACAATATAGTTAATGCGCCGCAAAAGTTCTACCTACCACATAGGGATTTACTTCCTCCTCTATACAAATATCCGCAGGGACAGATTAATAAATTTTGTGGTTCTACCCAAATAGTTGGAGGAACTGAGACTTCTCGTGGTTGTCATCACAAATGTTTGTATTGTTCTGTTTTCGCTTCATATGATGGTAAGGTTGAAATCATCCCAGAAGAAATCATATTAACAGATGTTAGAAATATGATTCATGAAGGTATGACACATTTGACTTTTATGGATGCTGATTTTTTTAATTCTAAAAATCATGGGATAAAAATTATGAAAATGATCCATGATGAGTTCCCTGGCCTTACATTTGATTTTACCACCAGAGTTGATCACATTAATGAAAACAAAGAAACAATATCTGAAATGAAAGATTTAGGATTAGTATTCATAACAACAGCAGTTGAATTTCCTTGTCAAGAAGTGGTTAATGAGATTGACAAAGAAATTACTTTACTGGATATTGAGGATGCTATTACTTTCTTAAAAGAAGAGAACATTCAAATTAATCCTACATTTATTTTATTTAATCCATGGATTAAATTAGAAGATTTAATTGAGTTTAAAGCATTCGTATATAAAAATAAATTAGATGAGATTATAGATCCAATTCAGTATGAGACACGACTTCACATATATAAAGGTTCCCCATTATTGAATCGTGACTCAATTAAAATGCTAGAACTAAGCGAAAATGAATTCAACTACGAATGGAAACATCCTGACTCAAGAGTCGATGAAGTATACAGTCATATGGTCACTCCTATTGAAACGGGAGTGTTTAAACGTTGTTGCTTAAAATGTTAGAACTATAATTAAAAAGAAAACTTGGAGGTAAGGTATGAATAATTATGCTGTAG
>NZ_CBDLAM010000266.1:1679-4116 GCF_965301125.1 Anaerosporobacter sp.
CAGATATATTAATCAACAAAATAAGCAGTTCTGATAATTTGGTTTTAATTGGTACAACAAATCCATATGAATTACTTTCAACTATTGATGATGATAAGAAGGTTAAAATTATTTCAACTGGTTACGAGACATTTGATATTTTTAAAAAAATAAATAAAACTAATATAGAATTTATACCGTCTCAGTTATATGACTTGAGTACGAATGTTGAACTCATAAATGAGTTTTTAAAAAACCATTCGACCATAGATTTAGCTGACTATAATGCACTACAATTGGCTATTTCAGAGCAAAAAATAAATAACCCAATTCTTCATAACAATTCTGTTGATACAGTCGTTATTGATAAGTTAATAAATTCATTGGAGTGGGTTAATATTAAAGAAACCATTTCAGAGGCATTTAGAGTACTAACAAAAGGCGGTTCTATACAAATAAGGATTATACTTTCTGATGAACAATGTAATGAACTATTACCACTAATCATCAATGATCAAGTATTAAAGTATATACCTTTTGAACAAGATATTATTAATTGTATGAACGAAGTGGGATTTTATGGAATGGAATACGTATATAGAAGTGAACTACCTATAAAAGTATTAAATGGCGTTGAATTTCATGAATTTATAATTTCTGGTAATAAAGGCAAGCAGGGTCCATGTTTAGACTGTGGACAAGCTGTTATATATCGTGGCCCATGGAAAGAAGTTATAGATGACGATGGTCATCACTATAAACGTGGTGACCGTGTAGCTGTCTGTTCTAAAACATATGGTATAACCAAAAATCAACCATATGCAGGACAGTTTATCTATGTTCCAGCCTATATAGAAATTCCAGAGGATAGAGCTCATTTATTTGACTGTAACACGCCTAAAAATAGGGACATTCATGTTACAAAAGGAATCACAGAAATAAATAGCACCTATGGAAATAGTAACGAATTAACAGCATGCGATTGCGGATGCAATTGCTAAATAATAGTGAGGGATATAATTATGAATAAAAAATACTTATCTGAATTTATTGGTACATTTTTTCTAGTGTTTATAGGTACAGGCTCTATAATGATAAATAGTATTACGAACAATTCCATAGGCCATTTAGGCATATCTTTTACTTTTGGATTTACAATATTTATTTTAATTTATATGTTTGGCCCTATATCTGGAGCGCATTTTAATCCTGCAGTTACTATAGCTTTAGCGCTAAAGGGTGGAATACCACGTGGTGATCTTCTTCCGTATATAGGATGTCAATTGCTAGGTTCAATCCTTGGAAGTTCAATATTACGTATTATGTTTGGGGATATAAAATATATGGGATCTACCTTACCGTCACAAAATATAGGAAACTTTTCTATTATTATTTCATTTGCATTTGAATTTATATTTACGCTATTACTTATGTATGTAATTATGTGTGTTATATCAAGTCAAACAAAAGATGATTTTAAGGGTGCCTTAGTAATTGGATTAACTATATTTATTGGAGCTTTAATAGCTGGACCAATATCTGGTGGCTCTTTTAATCCTGCACGTTCTATTGGACCAGCTATTTTATCTGGAAATTTTCACGAACTTTGGCTTTATATACTTGCTCCAATACTTGGCACAATAACTGGGAAAACAATTTTTGAATACAATACCATAAGTAAAGAAAAAGATACATTAGAAAAAACGACGGTATCTACAAATATTACACATAGTTAAATATACCAAAAATTATTCACTAGTATTTAGAAAGTTAATATAGGTTTGTGAATTCCACTGTAGAGAAAGAGGCACTATAATCACAACTAGTGTCTCTTTTTTCTTAGTTTTGAATAAATTTATGTCCTTGGTTAGAATGACTCATCCGATTATTGTATCGAAAAATAAGAATAAGAACGTTCGAGCCAACGATAGCTCCTTTATTAATAACATTTTAAATTAATATGCAATGATAACGTTATTTATTTGTAAGTTTGCCATGACTTAGCCAAGGGAATAATGCTTCAAGGAAACGCTCTGCTGATGGCATAAAATAAGAACCAAAATGATAGTCAGGATCTAAGGTTGTAATAATCCAAGTTCCCTTCGTTGATGCTTCATCAATATATAATACAGATCCGTTATCTTTTGTTGCAATTAAGGTTGTGGTATGGGCTGGTGGCCAAAATACACCGTGTTGATGCCAGGTACAATCTTGTAATGTGAAATAGTCATAGAATGGATGCTCTTCATTTTTTACTTGGAGGCCACTATCTGGATTTTCTTCGAGCCACCACCAGAAGTTGGTTGGACGGTCCTCCCATTTTTGATGAGGGAGCCATTCCCATGGTTGAGGTCCAAATGCGAGGACGATCTTTCCCATATCAGCAAACTCACGAATTTTTGGGGCAGATTTTAATAATAAGTTTGAATTAAGCTGAGAAGGCACGATTAATACATCA
>NZ_CBDLAM010000267.1:0-4056 GCF_965301125.1 Anaerosporobacter sp.
TTACAGTTTAGGAAAGTAGGATTACAAAGATGAAAAAGAAAATAGTTGCAGCTATACTATCGATTACAATGAGTTGCATGGCACTTACAGGTTGTGGAAGTAAAGAACAAACAGCTTCAAATGGTAAAGTGGTCGTTTACATGCCTAGCCCAACAAGCCTAAATGAAAAATACGTAGAAGGTTTTGAAGCAAAAACTGGAATAAAAGTAGAATTATTTGAAGGAACTACAGGTGAGATTCAGGCAAGACTTGAAGCAGAAAAAGATAATCCAGTAGCTGACGTAGTAGTACTTGCATCTTGGGCTGATGGGCTTGCGATGAAAGAAGAAGATAAACTTCTTGAGTTTGAACCAGAGAATGCTGACAAATTATATGATGGTTGGAAAGACGAAGAGAATATGTTATTTGGAACTAGTGCATCTGCTGTAGGTGTAATCTATAACACTATGTTGATTGATGAGCTGGATGCAGACTGGTCTGAACTTACTAGCAGTGAGTATAAGGATAAGTTAACTGTTCCAGATCCTGAAAAATCTGGTTCTTTTAAAGATTTCATTGCTGGATATATGGAATCTACAGGAGATGATTGGGATACGTGGCAACAAATGAGTGAAAATGGATTGGTTGTAGCAGGAACAAATAAAGCTGCTCTTGAATCTGTTATTACAGGCGAAAAAGAAATTCTTGTGGCAGGAGTAGATTACAATGCCTACACGAGCATGGAAAACGGTGAGCCAATTGATTTCTATTACCCAGAGTCAGGAACTGTGATTAATCCACGCCCAGCTATGATTTTAAAAACAAGTAAGAACGTTGATAATGCAAAAGCATTCATTGATTATTTATTATCAGATGAAGCGCAACAAATGGTTGCAGATGCTTACTTATTACCTGGACGTTCTGATATTACTTGTGATAATAGAGCAAATGTAAGTGATATCCCAGTACTGGAAAATATAAATTGGGATAATATTGTAAAGAAATCTTCAGATGTAGCTTCAAAATTTAACGAGATTTCTTCAAAATAGCGAGGGATATAGGATATGGGAAATAATAAAAGGAATAAGACGATAGCATATGCAGTAATAGCATTTGCATTGTTTTGCTTCATTATTGTTCCAATTTTAACTGTATTCTCTGAGGCGGTCTTTATTGATGGGCGCCTTGATTTCTCTAATGCGATACAGACGATTGGAAATGATAGTAATTTAGAGACGATAAAGAATTCATTGTTATTGGGAGTACTTGTAGTAATTGTTTCTACGATTGTTGCAACACCTTTAGCATTTTTATTAGCACGAACAGAATTTGGGAACAAAAAATGGCTTGATATAGTCTTAATGATTCCATTTATGACGCCACCATATATTTCATCTATGGGTTGGATATTATTTATGCAAAAAAGAGGATTGTTCCAACAACTATTTCCATGGACAGGAAGTGTATCAGAAGAATTCTTTTCTCTTGGTGGCCTTGTGTTTGTTATGAGTATGCATGTTTTCCCATTTATTACAACTATACTTAAAAATGCAATTTTGAATATCGGAATGAATTTAGAAGAAAGTGGAGCAGTTAGCGGAGCTAGTTTTTGGTATAGAATGCGAAAAATTATTATGCCACTTTTGACTGGAAACTATGCAATTGGTATGCTACTAGTATTTGTTAAAGTCCTATCAGAGTATGGTACACCAGCTACATTAGGAAAACGAATTGGTTTTTATGTATTTACAACAGATATTCATAGATATGCAACAACAGCGCCTATTGATTTTGGAAAAGCAGCTAGTTTGTCTGCGGTACTGGTAAGTATTTGTTTAATCATGTGGTATGCTCAAAACTATATTACAGCGAAAAACACATATAACCTTGTTAGTGGAAAAGGACAAAAGCGTAAGAGATACGAGATAAAAAGACGTACCAAAATATTAGGTGGAATCTATATTGCACTTATTATTATCATAGCAATTGGAGTTCCGTATTGCTCTGTAATTGCAACTTCTTTAATTAAGGTAAGAGGTTATGGCCTTACTGCAGGAAACTTTACAATCAAACATTATGTGGATCTGTTTACTGCAAATGGGAAAGGAATTCAAGCATTGCTCACTAGTACGATGTTGGGTGCATTAGTAGCTACAATAGCAAGCATAATTGGAACCTTGATTGTAGTAACCATAAGAAAGGCTAAAAGATGGAAAAAGATCATCGAGATGGAATCTTTATTACCAGAGATGATTCCTAATATCGTAATACTCATTGGATTAATGTTGTTCTGTATTAAAATATATACTATATTCCAACTTTATAATACCATAGGTTTAATGATTTTAGTATATGTAGTTATGTTCTTACCATATACAATCCAATATGTATCTTCTGCTTTAATGCAGATGGGAGATTCTCTATTAGAAGCAGGAAAAGTATGTGGTGCTAATAAGATGTATATATTCAGAAAAATTACACTTCCACTCATCATGCAAGGTGTATTATATGGCTGGATGATGATTTTTATCATTGTATTTCGTGAATTAGTTGGTGCGAGTCTGATTTCTCCACCAAATGTTCAAATGGTGTCTACTTTTATTGTACGAGAATTTGAACAAGGAAGTGCTTCTGTTGGTATGGCAATGGCAGTAGTTTGTGTGTTGGTGTCAACTACGTTACTCATTATCCTAAACTATGCAACAAATAGAAAGAAGGCATCATAAAATGAAAGCATATATAGCAGGTGGATGCCAGGAACATGGAAGAAACAGTTTTCTATTAGAAGGACGCGAGTATTCTTTGTTAGTTGATTGTGGAACGATGCAAGGAAGTGAAGATCCAAATCCTTATTTAAGTAAGGAACAGATTGCGAAGATTCGTTATGTATTTCTGACACATTCTCATAAAGATCATGTGGGAAGTTTGGAGTGGCTATATCAGCAAGGTTTCTGTGGAAAAGTGTATTTATCAAAAGAGACGTATGAACAGATACCTAGAAAACCAAAAGATTATGTGTTATTAGATATTTCTAAGAAGAATACAGTTACTATTGAAAATAATCTGGAAATCAGATATGGAAGAAGCGGTCATTGTGTAGGAAGTTTGTGGTTTATAATTTCCTTTGATGAAAAGAAGGTTTTATTTACTGGTGACTACTGCGAAGATAGTGAAGCTTATATCTGTGATGTCTTACGAGATATTAGTGTTGATCTGGCATTTGTAGATTGTGCTTATGGGGAAAAAACAGGAACGGCTTTACAGAATACAGAAATACTGAATCAGAAAATTAATGAGTGCTTTCATAGTGGAAAACATTTAGTACTACCTGTTCCACCAAATGGCCGAGGTTTTGATTTGTTAAAAATAGTATCTACCTCTAACTATGGAAATAACATCGTAGTAGATTCCGTATTAAAAGACTGTCTAGAATCTTCACAGCAGTGGAAGGAATGGCTAAAAAGTGGTAGCATATTCAAGAATGTATCTGAGATGGCTGAGAAATCCTTTGATGATGCCACGGCAATCCTTATAGCGGATGCACAAATGAAATCGGAAGAAAATCAAATGTTTGCTAGGGAGATTCTAGACAAAGCAGGGAAGGTTATCTTTACGGGTCATACAGATTTGAATTCTTATGCTTCAAGGCTTGTAAAGAGTGGACAGGCAGAATTATTTATTTATAGTGTTCATCAGAACCTGGAGGAAGCCTTACTATTGTGTGAAAAAAACCAATGGTCAAAAGTGATTCTTACGCATTGCAGTAAAGAACTTCTTGTAGAAGATAAAAGTAGGTTTTTGGGAGTAAAATCAAAAGAAGAAATATTATTTTAGTGAGATATAAATTTTCATAATTATTTTCGAACGTCAGATATATTAACATCAAAAAAGAAAATAGAAAGTGATATGAATTGCCACAAGTAAAACATTTTGATATGATTTACTTGTGGCAATTTTTGGTTATTCATAATTCGAAGAAAAAAATGTTAAATGAATTTCGAACTTCTGATTTGATATAGAAAACCAGAAGTTAGTTTTACATGTTATACTTGGGGTGTATCCTCCTGCAGAGGGAGG
>NZ_CBDLAM010000268.1:0-3980 GCF_965301125.1 Anaerosporobacter sp.
GAAATGACAAAAAATGATAAGGAGTTTAATAAATTGAAGAAAGAAAAAACTAAGAATTTAAAAAGAAAATCCATTATAAAATTACTATTAGTAATCCTGTTTTCTTGCTTATCATTAATAATCTACTTTACATGCACAACTCCCGGAAAAAAGCATGCTGTTAAGATTATTAGTGATACTATTTATAATAAAATTGACCATGATGATAGTACATCTTCTTTAAAGAACAATAATACTCAAGATCAGTATAGTGTTAAAGAAAAATATAATATTATGATATTAGGAGCACAGGATGGTAATACAGACACTATGATATTAGCTACTTTGAATACAGATACTAATACTATATTATTGACTACTTTAATGCGAGATATTTATGTAGATATCCCCAATTTTTCTAGTGCTAAACTTAATGCTGTTTATTCAATGGGCGGCATGGAAACATTCTATCAGACTATTCAAGAGAATTTCGGGGTAACTCTAGATGGATATATTCTAGTTGGCTACGATGCTTTTAAATATATAGTTGATGCTATTGATGGAGTTGACATAACTCTTACTTCAGAAGAGGCAAATTATTTAAATACGACTAATTATATTTCAGACCCGTTATACCGGAATGTAGTTGAAGGTACTCAAACGCTAAATGGAGAGCAAGTACTTGGTTACTGTAGAATTAGAAAGAAAGCTACAATTGATAATGAACATGACGATTTTGGACGTACAGCAAGACAAAGATACGTTCTAACTGAGATATTTAAGAAATTAAAAAATGAACATATCCTAAGTTTATTGAAAATAGGAAATAATGTGTTAACTGAAACAGATATTAAAACTGATATTGATAATTCAACATTTAATATATTAGTTAATGAATTATTAAAAATAGATACAAATAAACTAAATACCTATAGAATTCCAAGCTATGGATCTTACTATAATGATTCTAGAAATATTAATGGAATTAATCAAGATGTATTAATTATTTCTGACTGGGCTACCACTAAAAAAGATCTTTATAATGTCATTAACAACATTGAGGAATAATTATATGTTAAATTATAATGGAGGTTTTAATACATAGAAAAGATTTCCTTGAAGATTTGTACAAAATCAATAATGATTTTGAAAAAGGCTTTTTTCTTAACATATCCGCTTAGAAACTGGGGCGAAGTTTATAGCGAGTTACCAATAATGTATCCTTGCAGGTCCCAGAATAAGAATAAAAAGAGCATGTCATAGGCCTTAATTTATAAGTCCTATTGACATGCCCTTAATTATTAATTGATGAACTTTGAAAATCTTATTTGGCTCATCACTTATCATAGAAGAACTAATATACAGAAAAATTTTCATACACTGCTTTCTTGTCGTATGTCATATAGATTTTCAAAGGATATTTTTGTATTCACAATCTTAAGAACTCTAGCAGTTTCATCGATTCTTGATACCATTCCCGTAATTCTAAGGTATTCATCCCTATAGAAATAAACCACAGTTACAATATCATTCTTTTGCACCTGCCGTAGTTTCCAGTCCAATTCTTCCTTAGACTCCTCCGAAAGTTCTATTTTGGGTACAATAATTTTCTCTTTTTTACGCAAGGCATCTGGATAGCCTTTTAAGGCAGCAAAAGGCATAAACTGTTTTGCTCGATCTTCTCTGCTCATCTTAGACGCCACTTCTATGCCCTCCTATCTGCCGATTTCTCTTCGTCGTTGTTGCACCTTTTTGCAAATTCATTCCTTTTAATATCGCATTCTTTCCGAACTTACCTTTAATATCTAGCATGGCTTTTTGTATCTGATATTCCCTTTCCATCTCTGCCGGATCTGTAAACAAATCATACTGTTTATATGTCTCATCTACCACGTTATTAAATGTCAATGTTGCTCTATGAACGGGCGCGTATTTGTCCACAATTCTTTCATATAGTTTTACCGTATACTCGATAATCTGCCTTGCAGAACTGGTTGTAACTGTCATAGTTGTTGTCCCATGTGCAGGTTTCTTTTCTATTTGATTGGAGTATCCAATATGAAGTGTTATAGAATCAGTCACCAATCCCTTATCCACTAATTCCAGACAAAGTAGGTCCGCCATTTCCTTCACAATCAGTTTTCCCTCTTCATAATCATAATCACGATCTAATACCTGCCCACTGGATATGGAATTCGTCTTAGATTTGTATGCTTTTATATCTGCCATAGTCGTAGTCTCTCTACCCCAAGCATGATCAATTAGTAATTCCGCATCGATTCCAAACAGCTTGTAAAGCATCTCCTCATCTGCTTCTGCTATCTGCTTCATCGTGAAAATTCCCATACGCTCAAGTCGATTAGAAATCCCTGAACCTACTCGCCAAAAATCAGAGAGAGGCTTGTGATTCCATAATGTCTTTCTATAAGATTCTTCATCTAGAATACCGATATTATCCTTTACATGTTTTGCTGTGATATCCAAAGCAATTTTTGCTAAGTATAGGTTAGTTCCAATTCCACAGGATGCCGTGATACCTGTTGTATCCTTTACATCCTGCATAATTTTTATGCTAAGTTCTTTTGCCGTCATCTGGTACATGTCTAGATAATCTGTCACATCCATAAAGACTTCATCGATAGAATACACATGAATATCCTCTTTGGCTATATATTTTAGATAGACTGCATAGATTTCTGCAGAATATTCAATATAAAGCTGCATCCTTGGTGGTGCCATAATATAATCAAGATTAGTTGGAATCTGGAATACTCTGCATCTTCCCGGTATCCCCATTGCTTTCATAGAAGGCGAAACAGCAAGGCATATGGTTTTTTCTGAACGTTCGGGGTCGGCAACTACCAAATTAGTAGTCATTGGATCTAGACTTCGCTCTACACATTCCACCGAAGCATAAAAAGATTTCAAGTCAATACAGACGTAGATTCTATTCTTTGGCATTCCCGTCACCTCATCTCCTTTTTCTTAATTATCTCAATTCAGCTTATAACTCAACACTTTTATATATACAATATTACCAGAACGTAGGTTCTTTTTCAATGCATGTATTTAAATTTATCTTTAATTATTTTATCTTTTAATTGTTAAATTAATCTTATCCGAAAATACTGGTGTAGGCATACCAAAGCCTCCTGAAACGTCCATAATCTGCCCTGTTGTATAAGCAGAATCATCGCAAGCGAAATAAGCCACTGCTCCAGCTATTTCTTCTGGTTTTCCCATTCGTTTAATTGGTGTATGTTTTAAGAAAAATTCTTTAAAATCTTCTGTTAAGTTATCATTAACAGCATCTGTTGCAGTCATACCAGGAAGCACTGCATTGCATCTTATATTATCTCTTGCACATTGTGTAGCAATTAATTTTGTCAGATAATTAATGGAGGCTTTACTTGTTCCATAGGCAATTTGAGATACATCTGGACGAATACCACCAATCGATGAAATATTGATAATACTGCCACCACCACCTGCTGCCATATGTGGAATCACTGCTTGACTTGATAAAAATACACTTGCTAAGTTCAAATCCATGGTACGAATGAACTCATCATACTCTGTTGACTTAATATCTAAATCTACTTTGGGATTAGACGTTCCAAAATTATTCACTAAAACATCAATGTGTCCTTCTGCCTTCACAACTTCTTCAACCATAGTTTTATAGCTTTCTTTTACCGTCGCATCATTATAAACAACGTTAACCTTAGCTCCATTACTATTAAGTTCATTGGCAATCTCATTTGCACGATCCAAATTCCTTGCTCCCATATAAACGATTGCACCTTCACTAGCACATCGTTTGACACAGGCAAGACCGATTCCTCTTGTTGATGCGGTAATTAATACAACCTTATTTTCTAATCTCATATAGTTTCCTCCATTATATTTTGACAATAGATATCATTTATCTTTTTACCTTAAAAATTAATCTTATATATTTTATCCACTAAATACATTAGTATTTCTGTACTTATGCAAAA